>JAGQVN010000261.1 GCA_020437905.1 Flavobacteriales bacterium | reverse complement strand
GGCAACACGGGCTTGACGGCCTGTACGCAGGACTGCGCCGGAACCTGGGGCGGCAGCTCCCTGCCGGGAACCTCGTGCGATGATGGTGATCCATTCACTTCGAACGACACGTGGGATGGTGACTGCAATTGTTCAGGGACCCCCATGGCAGTTGATTGCATGGGTGTGCCCGGGGGCAATGCCTTGCCTGGAACGCCCTGCGACGATGGTGATCAGTTCACCATGGACGACACCTGGGATGGTGATTGCAATTGCTTTGGGACCCTTGCGGCTGTTGATTGTATGGGCATCCCAGGCGGCAATGCCACGCCTGGAAGCCCCTGCGATGACGGCGATCCGAACACAGGTGACGATGCCTGGACCACCAATTGCGCCTGCGCCGGACTTCCGTTGGATTGTTACGGTACCGCTGGTGGTGAGGCCTTCATCGACAACTGTGGGAACTGTGTCGGTGGGGACACGGGCTTGCAAGCCGATCCGGACAGTGATTCGGATGCGTTGCTCGATTGTGAGGACAACTGCGCGACCGCCTTCAATCCGAGCCAGGCTGATTTCGACCAGGACGGGGTGGGGGACGCCTGTGACAATTGCGTATGGTTGCCAAACACAGACCAGACCGACTTGAACGGAAACGGGATCGGTGATGCATGTGAATTTGCAACGGGCATCGGTGAGCTATCCGGGATCGGCGGGTTGTCTATCCATCCCAATCCCGCACGGGAACAGGTGTTCATTGAATGCCACCTGAGCGAAGCACGCACAATTGCCATCTACAATATGCTTGGGGCGATCATGGTCCACGTATCGGTCGCTGAGCGACGAGTCTCCTTGGAAGGTTATCCCGTGGGGATCTATAGTGTCATTGCGCTGAACGCGGAGGGCAGACCGCTGGCGCATGCCAGGCTCATCAGGCAATGATGGGTCTGGGTTGGAAGGAAGGGTCCGGCGCAAGCTGGACCCTTTTTCATTTCAGCAGGGTCACATGCCCAAGGAAAAGGCGTCGTTCCGCGCCAAAGCGATCACGCACCTTCAGCCTCCACGCATAGACCCCGTCGCGAAGGACCTCACCAGCGTTCCGCAAGGCCCCATTCCAACCTTCCGAGGGATCGTTGGAAGCGAACACCACCGAACCCCACCGGTCGAAAATGAGCAGTTCGTGGTCGCTGGCATCATTACCCAGCAGGACCGGAAGAAATACATCATTGATGCCGTCCCCATCCGGTGTGAAGCTGTTCGGAACATGGACCGTCAGGGCGTCATCGATCAGGATCGTGCGGCACAGGACCGAGGAACAACCGGCTGGGTCCGTCACGGTCAGGCAGATCACATGTTCACCCACCGTGGGTGGGACGAAGGTGTGGGCAAAGGAAGGTGCACTTTGAACGGACGTTCCATTCACGGACCATGTGATCCCGTTCGCTGAACTTGTGAGGGTGCTCAGGTTCACGGTGGGTGAGCTGGTCTCCAGAGTGGTCGGATCCATCTGGAACTGGGCCACCGGTGGCGCCAGCGCATCGATCCCATTCCCTACGGCACCAGTGACGACACACCCGTTGGGGTCGGTCACGGTCAATTCCAAGGAATACTGTCCAGGGATCGAATAGATATAGCTCGAAACGGCACCATTGACCGAACTGCCATCACCAGGGGACCAGGCATACTGCGCACCGCCAACAGGTGACTGGACCTGAAGGTCGACCTGAAGGGGCACACAACCCGATACAGGTGTGACCGTGACCTCAGGCAATTCGGCACTGACCGTCTCCACGAGCACGGTGGCGAGATCATTGAATGCTGAACAGGCACCCGAGCCGTTCACCGAGTACGTGTACAACCCTGTGGGATGGATCAGCGGATCGAAATTCCCGGAGAAAGGTCCTCCATTGGGCGTTGTCCACGTTCCACCGGCATCCGCCTGAGGACCAAGGCTCGGGAACAACGGAGAGGCCGGTTCATCATCACAGAAGGTGACTTGTGCATCGTTCCCAGCATCAGGCGTCTGGTCGATCTGCACCGACACCGTATTCGACCCGACCGGACATGGAGGGGTCCCAGGAAGTGAATAGGTGTACACGCCAGGTGGGTCCGTACCCGGGTCCAATGAGCCATTGAAAGCAGCACCATTGGGGCCCGACCAGCTTCCACCTGCAGGGACACCGGAAAGCGTGGTGAGCAGATCAACGGCACCATCCGCCGAACAGAGCACCGCACTCCCTTGGATCCCGTCAGGGGGGGCGGCAACAACGTCGACCGTCAAGGTGGAGGAAGCATCCGGACAGGGTGCTGTCCCACTAACCAGATACGTGTATGTCCCGCTTGGGTGGATCGCCGGGTCGAACACGGGAGCGACGATCTGCGCGTTCTGATCGCTCCAGGTGCCTCCAAGGTCAGGTGCACCGGCCAGAGCACCGGTGAGAACAACTGGAACATCCGTGGAGCACAGGGTCAACGAAGCATCGGCACCGGCGTCAGGTGCCATGTTCAACGTCACGCTTACCTGAGCGGAAGCCGATGGACAGACGCCGGAACCGCTCACTTCATAGGTGTACGTCCCAGGGGGATGGATCCCGGGGTCCAGGATGCCACCGAAAACCGCACCGTTCGGATCGGTCCAGAGACCCGCGGCATCAGGGCTTCCACCGAGCTGCAGGAACAGATCCACCGGTGTTCCGTTGGTACACGCGGTCAATGATCCGTTCGATCCCGCGCTCGGAGCTTGTTCCGTGCTCACGTTCACCACAGCGATGTCGGCCGGACACGGACCTATGCCGGCAACGGTGTAGTGGTGGTCACCATCAATGGAGGTGCCTGGGATGAACGTGCCGGAGAACGCACCACCATTGGGATCGGTCCAGCTTCCGCCAAGCTGAGGGCTTCCGAGAAGCACGGTGAAGAGGTCCTGGGGTCCATCCGATGAGCAGTACGAGACCACTCCTCCCGACCCGGCGTTCGGCGGATCGGACAGCGTGATATCGACCATGGACATCACCGGGGGGCACCCCACGTTCCCGGCCAACAGATACGTGTAGGTTCCACCGGGTCCGGTGGCAGGGTCGAAGAGCGGGCTCACAGGATCGTTGGACGGGTCCAGCCAGGTGCCTCCGGGATCCGGAGTGCCACCCAAGGCGGTGATCAGATCAAAGGGAGGTTCCGTACTGCAAACATCGATGACGCTCGAAACGCCCGGGTCACTGGCCAACGATACGGTAACCTGTACGGTGGACTGGTCATCCAGGCAGGGTGCAAGGGCATCCACGAGGTAGGTGTACGTTCCGGGTGGGTCACTTCCGGGATCAAGGGGAGGGAAGAAGGCCAGGCCATTGGGATCGGTCCAGGTGCCGCCGGCGTCCGGACCTCCGCCCAGCAGGCTGAACAGGTCGATTGGTGCGGCATCACTGCATACCGTGATCATGCCATCCAGGCCAGCGTTCGCGGCAGCATTCACGGCAACAGTGATGTTCGCTGATGCATCCGCGCAGGGAGCCGCCCCTGCTACGGTATAGCTGTATACACCAGGAATACCGGTCGCCGGGTCGAACGAGTTCCCTGTAAGTGGTCCTGGACCGCTCCAGGTACCCCCAGGATCCGGTGATCCGCCCAGCGATGCGAAGAGATCCACGGAACCTTGCTGATCGCACAAGGTGAGCGCGGTATTGCTTCCGGGATCCGGAGCGGTCGTGATCGATACGTTCACTGTAGCAGACGCATCCGAGCAGGGTGCTGTACCGGAGACCGAGTACGTATAAACACCGGCGGAATTCACGCTCGGGTCGAAGTTCGAGCCGGACAACGGCGAGGGACCACTCCATGAACCTCCTGGCTCCGCGGTGGGTCCCAGGAGGTTGAACAAGTTCGTGACCGCACCGTTGCTGCACAGGGTCAAAGTGGCATCGACCCCAGCTTCCGGCGGATCAACGATCGTCAGGGATACTTCAGCTTGCGCTTCACAGTTCGGCCCCGGACCCACGACGAGATAGGTGTAAGTGCCCGATGGAGCAATGGACGGGTCTATCGGGTTCACTAGCGGTGCGCTGTTCGGATCGGTCCAGGTGCCACCTGCATCCGGGGTCCCTCCGAGCGCATTGAAGAGGTCGAACGTACCGGCATCGGAACAGACTGATGCGGCGCTGTTGGTCCCTGCATTGGCCGTACAACAGGCACTCGTCGCAGCCGCCGAAGGGACCACGGCGTCACCCGTGCATCCAACGGATCCCCAGGACCCGGTCTCACTATCCCCGTATGTGTTCACCGTAATGGTCAGGTCAGCGCCCTGCACGCAATCGATCCCATCGGCTACCGTAATGTCCCAGCAGAACTGCCAATTGACCGCTCCCACACAGAAGTCCCCGAAGTTGTTCCCCGGGTTGCCGTCGTTGTTCAGGTCGAAGAAGTACCCCGGACCCACCGGCCCGATCGCGGTGAAGGAGACCCCGGTGCAGACCGGGTACCAACCCCAGGTTCCTCCACTACCTCCGCATGTTGCCGGGGGAGGTGCCGGCACCAGGGTGGTGATGTCCCATCCACTTCCGAACGTGGGAACGATGCCATGGAACCAATTGGCGTTCGTGGAGTTCCAGTTCGTCACTGTGAAGCAGAACGTCACGGTCTGTCCGCTTTGATACTCTCCAGCGACAGGGGGCGGCGCAGCCGTGTAATTGTAACCCACCAGGCACGGCTGTGCCCAGCCGTTCAGAGCCAAAAGGATCAGGAACAAGGAGGACCAACGGAGCATACGATCCGGATTCCGGCCCATGAAAATAGGAGATCGTCCTTAGCCGGATGAAGCGGAAGTGGGCCGAAGGTCAGATCGACAGTATCGCCAGCACACGCATCAGGTCCGGTTGGATGGTCTTCACACCTGCGATGGCCTGCTTGAACGGTGTGATCGCGATCTCGTCGTTCACCAGGCCGACCATGCAGCTGCTTTGCCCTTTCAGCATGGCTTCCACCGCTGCCACACCCGTGCGACTGGCAAGAATGCGATCATTGGCCGTCGGACTACCGCCGCGCTGTATGTGACCCAGCACGGAGACGCGGATATCATAGGAGCTTGTCCTGTCGCGCACCTTGTCCGCGATCACGAAAGCACCACCTTCTTCATCCCCCTCAGCCACGATCACGATGTTGGACGACTTCTTCCCGGCACCCGCCGACAGGGCGTCAAGCAACTGGTCCACGGATTGTACGACCTCGGGGATCATGACGTACTCGGCACCGCAGGCCAACGCACATTGCATGGCGATATAGCCGGTATCGCGCCCCATCACCTCCACGAAGAACAGGCGATCATGTGAGGATGCCGTGTCTCGGATCTTGTCGATGGCATCCACGGCGGTATGGATGGCCGTATCGAAGCCGATCGTCCGGTCGGTTCCCACCAGGTCATTGTCGATGGTGCCCGGAAGTCCGATGCACGGGATCCCATGTTCCTGCTCCAGGATGTGCGCTCCGGTGAAGGTGCCATCACCACCGATCACGACCAGGCCATCGATCCCTTGATCGCGGAGCTGCTTCGCTGCGATCGTGCGTCCTTCCGCGGTCCTGAACTCCTCGCTCCGGGCCGATCCCAGGATCGTCCCTCCACGCGAAATGATGTTGCTCACGTCGCGCGGGCCCATGGGAGCGATGGAACCTTTGATGCAGCCATCGAACCCCCGCTGGATGGAGCTGGACCTGAGGCCATGATGAGCGATGGCGCGTACGACCGCACGAACGGCAGCGTTCATGCCGGGACTATCCCCGCCGCTGGTCAATACCCCGAGGTGGCTGAGCGATCGAGGCCTCATTGCACCAACAATCGCCCGGTGCCGGCATTCCCAGCCATGGATCGCAGCGTGTAGGTATACGTTCCACAGGCCAGGGAACCACGGGATATCCATTGAGCCCCCGCATCGTTCAATGTGACCCTCATGACCTCCATTCCCCGCACATCGAAAAGTTGGAGCAGGACGTTCCGGTCGCCATCAGGGACCACCACGTTGAACCCATCCTGAACGATGCTCGGATGGATCCACGCCGCGGGAACGTCTTGCTGGGCCAGAAGCCCGGTGCTCATGCCTTCGATCTTGTACACGTCGAACAGGGCTGTGCAGAACAAGGTGCTGCCGGACACGTGGAATTCCTCCTGCGCACCGGCGTCGATCATGCTGAACCCGGCATTGAAGGCGGACCAGGACTGTCCATCATCGACCGAACGGAAGCAGGCGTTCGAAGTGCCCGAAAGCGCGTACAGCTTGCCATCGAAGGCGATCAGCTCACCATCGGTCGGCGAGGCCGGGTCCCCACTGGCGTCGTTCCATGTCGCTCCACCATTGGAGGACCAGCGGTAGCCGAACACGCTGGTGATGATCAGGTTGTTCCCAGAAGCGGCGATCCCATAGGTGGCATAGTTCACAGCGGAGAACGCGGTCCAGCTTTGTCCCTGGTCCGTTGAGGTGAAAAGCCCGATGCTGGTGGCGGCATAAAGGGTCCCGTTGATCGATGTGATGTGGTTCACCACCGCATTGCCCGACATCCCGGAATGCCCCACGTTCCACAGCCCACCGTTGTTGCTGGTCCTGTAGACACCACCACCTGAGGCGATCGATTGGCTGAAGACCGCAAAGGTCTGATTGCCGAAGGTGAAGAGTTTGTTCGCGTAGTTGGTGGTCGAGGCAGGAAGGCTTCCGTTCACCGAGGACCAGCTTGCACCCGCATCGTCACTTGCGTAGATGCCGCTCGTGGTACCGGCGAACAGGTGGGTGGCATTGCTACCCACGGACTGTACGAAATAGGACCCTCCGCTTTGTGGAAGGCCATTGGTCAGGAGGGTCCAACTTGCACCGTTATCCGTGCTCTTGCGCACTCCCGTTGTATACGTGGCCACGTACAAGGCACCGTTCTGAGAGGTCATGCTTCGGGATGAACTGAACCCGCTGTTCAGTGGCGTCCATTGCGCGAAGCAGAGCGTGGGAAGGGCCAAAAGGGATAGGAAGGTCGAGCGCATGGTGTTCAAGGTCATGGCCGAAAAGTACTGGCCTCGGAACAGCCGCATCCATTCAGGTCGCGCCCTTTTTCAACAGCCCACCCGTGGAGCGCATCAATCGCTGCTTGATGGGCAGGTACCCCGGACAACGTTGATGCAATAATGCCCCCATGACCTGGCCGATGCGATAGGCCGGCGTGCCTTCATTGGGTGCCCGCTCCAGGATGCTTCTCACCGTGGCTGGATGCAACAGAACAACGTTCTCCAAGCAATACCGGATCCCGGCGTTCAATCGATCGTCGCTCCAATCGGGGTCCAAGTGCTCCATGCATGCGCAGAGGTCACCTTCAAGCGTGCCCTTCAGGGCCTTTTCTTGGGCCATGGAGCCTGGGTGCAGGAGCATACCGATCGCGATGAGGAGGAACTGGTGAGGTCGGTACCTTTTCGGCGTCCTCGCGCAGGGTCGCATGTCGGTCCCGTACGGTGGCAGCAAGCATCCCTTCCGGATCCCGATCCTCGTTGATTTGTGCCATCCCGCGATCCTCATGGGCGCGATCGTGTCAGGAGCGATCGGTACGAAGTTAGTCCGGTCCACGAGCGTGTACCTGCTGCGTGACCAACGGTTCGCTCAAAGCTGTTGGATGCTGCAGCTGGAGAACGGCTTGCACCTCCCCGAACCACCGTTCTTCGTGGACCACCTTCCACCGGATGCCGGATGCACCCATCATGCGATGCAGCGGTTCGAGGTCCAGGTCCTTGCTCAGCACCATATGGACCGTTGAACCATTTCGGATCCGTGCGGCCAATGCAGGGAACAGTCGGTCGAAGTATTCCCGATGTGCGCCCGCAAAGAATGCCAGCTCCCGAGCGGCCTTTGGTTGTTTCGCGTAGTACGGAGGGTTGATAAGGATGTGATCGAAGTGTTCCGGGATGCTGTCGAACTGATCCGACCGGATCACGCGCATCGTGACCTGATTCCTGATACTGTTGTCATGGAGGCATGCGATCGCCTGCGGGTCCACATCGCTTGCGGTGACCTGAGCACCAAGTTGTGCGGCACGCAAGGCAATGAGCCCGGAACCGGCACCCAGCTCCAGCAAGGTGCGGCCCTGCAGTTCGGTGCGTTCCACCACGTTCAGCAGCGCCCGAGTGCTGCCGAAAAGCCCCGGATGGAAGACACCGGGTAATATCACCAGGTCCAGGTCCGCGTATCGATAGCGCCGTGGGCGTGAACCATACCATCGGTACCACCCACGGAGTGCGGGATGCAGGACCCGGACGAGCTTTCCACGCAGGCTCATAGCATCTCGAAACCTTCGGTCTCAGGTCTCCTGTACCGCCATAGTTTTTGGAGCAGTTTGATCTCGTAGGGCCTGGAATACGCGCCCCTTCGATAGCGAAAGCGGGATATCTGTTGCAGCATCCGGCGCTTCCGTTGGTCCAGCTTGATATCGCTGACGGTGGGGTACATGCCGTTCAGCACGGTCTCGAAATCCCGGATCCTGTCGATCGCTCGATGCGTCAGCCAAGGTGTGAGCGGGTTCTTTCGCAGGTCGAAGTTCTCCCACACCGGGTCCAGCCAATCGGTGAGCTTATCCGGGAAATGGAACCCGGCCTGTTTGACCCGATCGAACAGTTCGCTGCCCTCGGTCGGAACAGGACTGTACACATAAATGATGATCTCGGTGGCCGGGTTCACTTCCTTCACGCGTCGGATGAACGAAATGTCCCGGTCGATCCGGTCGAGCACTTCCTTTTCGCTCGATGCAGGGAATCCCAGCACGAATGAATACTCTGGAATGATGTCGAATTCCGCCATGCGGGCTGCAAAACGCAAGATCTGTTCTCCGGACTGCGTTCCCCCTTTATCCATGCGTGCCAGCTCTTCATCATCTCCGCTTTCCGCACCGAAGAAGATCATCCGGCAGCCGGCGTTGCGCATGATCCGGAGACTATCGTCGCTGTACCGGTCCAACGTATCGATCCGCCCTTCACCCCACCAGCCCATGCCTTCATCCATGATCAGTTCAGAAAAGGCTACGGAGCGTTTCTCACTGACGAAGAAGTTGTTGTCATGGAATTCGATCGCGTCCGCACCCCAGTGATCCTTGACGTACTTCACATCCTTGGCGATCCGTTCAGCGGATACACCCTTCCAGCGTGCCTTGTAGATAGGGACCACGGCACAGAAAGAACAGGTGAAAGGGCAACCGAAACTGCTGTGATAGGCTAACGTCCGCTCACCCATGAACGTTCTTCCCAAGTACTGATGCAATGGGTAGACCTCGTCCAGCGCTGCATAGGGAAGGGCGGCCAGTTCGTCCATGTCGGGCAAGGCAGCCTTTCTGTTCCGGATGATAGCCTCGGCATTGGTCCATATCAGGTTAGGCACATCGACAGGATCCTTGCCTCGATCCAAGCATGCGAGCAGCGCGGGGAACGCTTCATCACCAGGGCCATCGATCACGAAGTCCACGACACCTGAGCTGAGCACTGTGCGGTGCTGATTGGCGGCAAAGTAGCCTCCCCAAATGGTGGTCACTTCGGGGAACTCCTGTTTGGCACGATGAGCAAACGGAACCGCCTGGCGCAACTGAGGTCCGGGCATGACGGTTGTGCCGAAATACCGGTACCGTCCGGAGGCAAGGTGGTCCCGTATGGTGCTCCACGGGTCCCTTTCCCGATTGCCATCGACCAAGGCGAATGACCGGTCGTTCTGGATACTGGCAGCGACCTGTAGGATCGAATTGGGGATGCGGTGCTTGTGCTCCGCACTTCGGGGATTGAACAGGATGACGCCGTGCGGGCTCCTGGTCATGGCTGTCCGGTTAAGTCCGTTGGGGCCATGTTCGGGGTTACTGATGGAGTTACCAGGAAGAGCTTGACACGCGCATGTTCCCGTTGTCCCTCCATGAATGATGCGATCGCTTCCACATTTACGCGCTGTTCCGGACCCGATCCCAAAGGAGCGGTGACCAATAAGTACCGGTCAAGATCGTAGCGACCGACCAGCTCGCTTACGTCCTGCTCACGCACCGGATCCGATGCCCGCCGCCATTCGACCCAGCTGCCTGGACCCCCTATGTTCGGGTAGTACACCGGCCGTTGAAGGTAGCCACTGATGGCTGGGCCTGCGGTGTAAGCAGTGACCACGACCGGAAGCTCATCCAGATGATGCACACGGATCGTCGCGACAAGCTCTTTGGCCTGCTCGATCGGTCTTGACCAAAGCATGAGGGCAGCTCCGGCCGTACCGATGACCTGTGCGCTCAGGAGCATGGTGACCGTTCTCCTCCTTTGTTCTGCCGCGAGCTTGCCATCCGAAAGCCAAAGCCCCAATATCCAGGCGATGAACACCGGACCGTAATACCGCGTACTGTGCAGGTCCAGGAAGATCGGGATGCACATGCAGCCAATTGCGCATAGCGCAAAAAGAAGCTGGCTCCATGGTTTCTCCGGTCGAAGGAGCCAGAGCGATCCGATCAGGATCGATCCAATGATCAGGCTAGCGATCCGTGAATGAGCGTGGATGAGCTGATGGTCCCAGGGGCTTTCCGAGAGCAGGTCGGGCCAAGGGAGCATT
>JAGQVN010000026.1 GCA_020437905.1 Flavobacteriales bacterium | reverse complement strand
GGTCCGTTCGTCACCGCGTACAACAATGGGCAGAGGATCACCGTCCAAGAGGCGCTCATGATCACGAACCAGCAATGGGTACAGTGATCGAGCAGTGCTAACTTTCCGGACCATGGCCAGCCCGCTCGATGCCCTGCTCCCCGCCACACGAGGGATGGCGATCTGTGCGCTGGCAATGTTCATTGGTCCAGGGCATGAAGGCCTCCGGGCGCAGGACCTGGATAGCGCCCGCTATGAATTCAGGCCAACATTCAGTGCCGGTGTCGGCATGCTGGCATTCTACGGGGATATCGGAAATGACCATTCCGCTTTCAGTCCCTTGGTCAGTCGGCTGGGGTATGAACTCCGGGCAGGAGCGCCCGTCACGCGATGGCTTGAGGCGTCCCTTTTTGCCATGCACGGCCGCGTTGGTGTGAATGAGCGTGGTACGCTTCGGAACCTGAACATGGAATCCAGATTGACCGTTGGCGGTCTGCAGCTGACATACAATTTTGCGAACCTCCTGCCACCACAACATGTGGTCGAACCATACCTGTCCGTCGGTTTCAGCTCGGTGGAGTTCCTCACCAAGACCGACCTCTATGACGATCAGGGAAGAGCCTACCACTATTGGTCCGATGGCACGATCCGTGACCTGCGGGAGGACGATCCGAACGCAGGTGATGCCGTATTGCTTCAACGCGATCACACCTACGAAAGTGATGTGCGTGAATTGGACCTGGATGGCTTCGGTCGCTACAATGAGCGGACCTGGTCCATACCGGTCGGGTTCGGGGCCCAAATGCATCTTGGTGGGGGTTTCCGGGTACGCGTGGGAACGACGATGCACTTCACCACCTCGGACCTCATCGATGGTGTGACCGAGGAGAGCGTGGGTACCCGTGCAGGTGATGCACGCAATGACCGTTTCCTCTATTCGAACGTCAGCATTGGCTATGCCATCGGCACGAGCCGTAAGCCCAGGGAACGGAACGGACCGGACCTCAGCCCTGAGGAGATCGATGCGATCGCCCTCCTTGATGATGAGGACGGGGATGGTGTGACCGATATGTACGACCTGTGCCCCTTCACCCCCGCGGGCGCTGCCGTTGATAAGAACGGATGTCCGCTCGACTCGGATGGTGACGGAGTTCCCGATCACTTGGACCTGGAACCAACTACCACGGCAGGAGCTCCGGTTGACCGGGACGGTGTCACGATCAGTGATGAGGACCTGCTGAAGGCCTTCCTCAATTACAAGGACTCGGCGAATGCCAATATCATCACCTCACGTGCTGAATCGTTCGGTCCACCTATCAAGCCTGGATCGGGTTACCGCAAGGGACGGGTATATGTGGTGAAGGTGGGGACCGAAGTGGAGGGCATAAGCGAGGAACTGATCGAGCGCATTCTCAGCATTCCGGATGTCCGGACGATCGAGAAAGGTGATACCACGTTCTATGTGGTCGGTGAGCATGCCAACATCCCGGATGCATTGCGGCGCCAGCTCCGCCTTCGTGCTCAGGGGATCGAAGGAGATGTCATGGCTGAGGAGAACGGAGAGCTCGTCGATGTATCTGCGGAGGTGGGTGCTGCGAAAGTGTCCATGGGAGCGGAAAGCGCTGTCACCACAACGAAGCCTGACGCGGTGGTGAGGGTACAGCTCGGTGCTTTCCGGAACAAGCTTTCGAAGAACATCTTCGAAGGGATCGATGACCTGGTGGTGATCAAGGGCGAAGATGGCCTCACCCGTTACTATTCGGGCAGCTTCCCAGAGATGAACGCCGCGGCCAGGCACAAGGTCGAGATGCTGGTTCGGGGGTTCAGTGGGGCCTTCCTGGTCGCCTTCCGGGATGGCAAACGCATCTCGCTGAAGGAAGCTGGTGCTCAATTGACAGGTCCGGATGAGGGAAAGGAGATCATCGGTGGGATCGACCGATCAATGATCTCGTACAAGGTCCAGGTCGGTACGTTCGCAGGTAACGTACCCATGGAGGTCATGGACAAGTTCATTGAAGTTGGCAATGTCACTCCCGTTACCAGCGTGGATGCTGTCCGTTATTTCCACGGTTCGTTCAAGTCCCGTTCGGAGGCTGAAGCAGCCAGGACCGAACTGATCAACAAGGGACTCAGCGATGCCTTTGTGGTCGGAGCGCTCGGGACCAGGATCATCCCGGCGGATGAGGCCGACAGGCTGCTTGCGGAATGAACCCGTCCCGAACGTGCATTTGGTGATGCCTGTGCGTATCATTGTAGGCAAACAACCAAAGGACACCATGCGACTCTTGAAGAACCTGCTGCTGGTATGCGCCCTTGGAGCCGCCAGCTCCAATTTTGCGCAAGGGCCTGCCACCACCTATGCGTACCTCATGGGCTCATCGGCTGATGGCACCGTCTATGTGACCGAAGCTGTTGAGATCGGTTCCACCGATCAGGACAAGGCCATAATTGCCCGGTTCAATGCTCTGCCCAAGGAGGTGACGTCCAGCAAGTGGAACGTGCTTCGCGTTGCCTCCAAGGAAGAAGCAACGCGGCAGTTCAACGAGATGGGGTCCAAGTATGCTACGCGCGGGATCACCGTGAAGAAGGTCCAGTAAGGACCGTTCATCGCCACAAGCAGGAGCGTCCGATCGGACGCTCTTCTTGTTCTCAGCGGACCACCAGGAGCCTCGCGTGGGCCTGGACCTCGTTCCCGGTAAGGAAGCGAAGAAGATAGGGACCGACGGGCAGATGCATTACGTCGATCCCATCCTGGACGATGTTCCTGGACCGATGCTCCGATACCAAGCGACCGGTCGGGTCCAGGACGAGCACACGATCACAGGTCAGTGTCTCGCTCACATACACGCGGTCAGACGCCGGAACTGGTCGGACTCCGATCAGTTCGGACCCCTGCTCCGCGATACCGTTCCCTGAACAGGGCGCGTAGCTCCCGTTCATGCCCGTTACGCCCAGGTCCAATGGGTCCAGCCACTCCTTCAATTTCTCAGTTGGGGGATTGGGATTGTTCGCCCAGTGATAGCTCACTTTTCCGTAGTAGTCCGGCGTGGTCGGCCCCGAGCCCGGGATGTTGCATCCATTCACCGTGCAACACGATGTTCCCCCTGTCAACGTACCTACGATGCGCTTCGCACTGTTGAAAAGCGGCGACCCGGATGAGCCCCCTTCGGTGACCCCATGGCCGTTGTCCGTGGCCGACCAAACGACCCTCCAGAATGCTTGTGGACCACCCCAGTACAGGGCGGAGGTGATCAACTGGCTCGTGTATGTGCTGATCTTCTTCTCATCTCCAGAAGGATGGTGGATGCATACCCCGCTCCCGCTCACGGCACCGTTCGCCTCCCAGCCGTTCCAATATGGCGCATAAGCCGCGGGGGGATCGTCGTTCATCTCAAGCAACATGAAATCCGATCCACCGGCATTGCCCCCATCATCATTGCTATCAGCACGTTTCATGCAACCGGTCAACAGCTGGGAAGCACTGGCCAGACCAGTACCACAGTTCGTCCGCTGGTAGTTGAAATAGAACTTGTATTGGGCCAGATCGGCCGTAGTAGAATTGAGCCCGCAATGAAAGGCCGTGAGGATGTACGGTGCACAATCCTCAGCCGTATTGTTCACCAGCGATCCCGTGCACCAACCCAGTTGAAATCCCTGCTTCACGCTGATCCGGACCACCCCATCCCGCTGATCCTGCCAATCCGCTCCTTCACTGCAATTCACATCCACCTGGCAGAAATCGGCCTTGGCGAGGGCAGGAAGCTCGTACGCATGACCGACCCCGCTGATGGTGAACCTTCCCCGCCCAGCTCCGTGGCGCGGCTCGAAATACTCAATGAGGCAGGCTTCACCGAGGATCTGCCCTGTGGCGAATAGGCCGGAACGTTTGTTATTCAGGCTCGTGAACGCGCCAAGGACCTGACCACCCTCCACGTCCATCACGTGCAGTGTTGCCCCTTCAGGTAGGACCATGTCCTCGTAGAAAAGCTCCACCGCCAACGCGCCCATCGATCGGACCACACATCGCCAGACCCGGTCCCCATTGGCGAGGGTCGTCCATTGACCGGCTTCATCAGGCCGAATGTCCAATGGCAGCACCCGACCATAGAGCGGCAACTGCCCACTGATCCCGCGTTCATGGTCCTCCGCATGAACGGCCTGCAGATCAATGCCCGGTACAACGATCTCCGATCCGGAAGCCAGGACCTCCAGGGCCTGACGTGCGGATAACGGCTCGATGTCAAGGCTCATTTGACCGAACAAGGGTGCTGCCCGCAACAGAAGCGAACAACCCACCACAATAGCTTGCGTACGCATCAGACTTTCCATCTTCGGCAAGATAGCAAGGAAGTATGGTGCCCCCTGAAGCAGAACGGGAGGCCTCAGCCTCCCGTTCGTTCCTGTGCGATCAATGACCTAGCGTCTCAGCAGGGTAAGGTGCCCTTGCTTCTTGACCTCGGAGTTGTCGTTGCCAATGCCCTCGAAAAGGTAGTAGTAGGTCCCTTCCGAGACCTCGTTGCCAGGCCGCCAGATGATCTTGTTGCTGGTGGTCCTTGGCGCTTCATACACCTTGTTCCCCCAACGGTCAAAGATGGTCATGTTGGCCTCGCGCCAGCCGCGCAGATCGATGTACTCGAAGGCATCGTTCATTCCATCACCGTCCGGTGAGAATACGTTCGGGATCTCCACGATGGGGTCATCCAGGACGATGATCGAATCCACATAGCTGCCGAAGCAACCGAACTCGCTCAACCCGGTCAAGGTGACGTAGTAGGTCCCTGGGTCGTTGAAGATGAAGCTTGGTGAGTTCTCCTGACTTCCTCCAAGCCCGCCGAAATCCCAATTGAAGGTGTTCGAACCGGAAGCGGAGGTATTCCCGAAGAACACTTCGAGCGGCTGAACACCTTCATTGGTGCTCGGGTCGAAGCTGATATCGGCCGGTGGGTACCACCCGACCGTGAGTTGCTCAGTGGTGGAGCAGCCTGAACCCGCTTCCCCGATCGTCACGGTGTACGTGGCAGGCGAAGATTGCGGAGTAACGAAGGGGTTCTGCGAGGTCGGCGTATCCAGACCAACAGGAGGGGTCCACGTATAGGTCAGGTCCTCCGCATCCACACCGCCGCAGAAAACGAAGCGCGTGTTGGTGCGATTGGTGCTCACTTGGAACGGTGTGGGCTCGCTGCAAATGTTCGGGTTCGCATCCTGGTTCCTCCATGCGGCGGACTGGAACGTGGTCGGCGTCCAGAAGGTGTGGCTGTTGTCGGTGAACCCGGTGATGTAGGGATCATTGTTGAAGCATGTCTCCACGATCAGGTTCGACACGCCATCCCAATTGTAGGGGATGGGGAAGTTGAACATGTTCCAACCCGTGGTGATGTTCAAGGTATCGGCATAGAACACCGACGTAAGTCCTGTGATCCAGTTGTTGGTCGTCAGCTCGTTCACGGTCGTGCAACCGATCTTCACCTCCCATTCGTGGTAGACCGAAGTACCGGCAACCACATCGATGTTGAAACCGAGCTGACTGATCAATCCACCGGCAAAGCCCAGGGCCTGCAGTTCGTCGGCACGATACAAGAACTGATGCTTGGCACCTTCGTACCAGTGGCCGAACGGTGCCGGATAGGTAGTGTCGGTATTGCTGTCGGTGCCTTCCCCGGAATCCTGGGTGGTCAGTGGGCCGCAGCATTCTCCATCATCCAAGCCGCATAAGCTGGGGATCGTACAGTCCAGTTCCACGAAGAATTGGGTCGTTCCGCCTTCGCAGACGAACTCATCCGCTTGCGAGACCGTGACCTGAGGCACGTAGCCAGGGCTCACCGTGATCGAGAGCGAGGTGTCCCGCTTCACACATCCATCTGGGCTGGTAACCTCCACATCGTAGGTATAGGTCCCGGGATTCCCGTAGATACCGGTAGGGTTGGGTGACGTGTTGGAGGTGAGCCCCGTGCTGGGGTCCCACAGGAACTGGTAGCCGGGCAGGTTCGGCGTCGGCACGATATTGAAGTCGACCGTTTCACCGAGACAGATCAGCGTGTCGCTCTGCGTAGCAACAAAACTGAAGTCGGAGACGACCGAGACCGTGATCGTATCCGAGTTGATGCATGTACCGGCCAGATCGCTGGTCACGATATACGTCGTGGTACTGTTCGGGTCAGCGATGACCATGGAGCAGGATGGCGGGTCCAAACAGACAAAGTTCTGGGGCGTGATGGGGTCACCGGTCAGCACGGTCCACGTGAAGTTGGTCCCTCCCATGGCCTCGATCTCAGCCACTTGCGGACCACAGATGATCTGGTCCGGACCGGCGCTGGTGCGCTCGAGGACATCCACCGCGTAAACGTAGGTCTGGATACCGGCAACTGGACAGTTTCCATCGTTCGCAGTGATGGTGAACGGAAAGAACCCGGAGGTACCCGGCTGTGAGGTCCAGCAGATGGTGGCCGTGACCGGGTTGGTACCAGTGAAGCTGAATGTTGCCCCTGGCAGGTTCTGCGTGATATTGGACGTGAGCGTCAAGGTCTGATTGGCGTCAGCATCATTGAACACCGCATCGAAACAGAAGTTGTTCGACTCACACATCTCAATGGAATAGTCACCCGTCTGGATCGCCGAACCCGAGAAGTTGGCAATAGCACCACCCAAAGGATCCGGGGGGGTGTTCGTACACGGAATGACCACGAACTGCATGTCACGCATCACCGTGGCGATCAAGTTGTTGTTGGCGTCGAACGACTGTACTTGCACCACGACCACGAAGTTGCCTTGCACCGTGGGGGTGAAGTTCAGCACGCCCGTGTTCGGATCGATCACAATGCCTGTTATCGGCTCCGTTCCGGAGTAAGGGAAATTATAGGCCAAGGGGACCCCGCCTACATCCATGGCGGCGATCAGCGAATAGGTGAGCACATCCGCGTCAGGGTCGAATACGCCGAAACTATAGACGACAGG
>JAGQVN010000260.1 GCA_020437905.1 Flavobacteriales bacterium | reverse complement strand
GGGGTGAAGTGGATGTCGGCCACCAGCGGAGTGTCGAAGCCCGCGGCACGGATGCGCTTGCGGATCTCGGCGAGGTTCTCGGCCTCCTTGCGGCTGGGCGCGGTGATGCGGACCAGTTCACAGCCCGCCTCGATCATCCGGATGCTCTGGGCCACGGTGGCGTCGGTGTCCATCGTGTCCGTGGTGGTCATGCTCTGCACCCGGATCGGGTGGTCGCCCCCGATGCCGATGCCTCCGATGCGCACGGCACGCGCCCTCCACCTCCGGTAGGCGGTCAGGCTGGGCGCATAGGTCCAGGGAGCGAGCATGGTGGCGGTCATCCGACGACGAAGTTACCGAGGAACACCAGTGGTGCAGGGAAGGTTCAGGCCGGTCGGTAGTCTTGAGCCGGAAGTCAGAAGTCATCGATCCGACCCTTTGCGCTCTTTGCGTCTTTGCGGTGAACTGTACGTGAAGGTCCTCAGCCCTTCAGCCTGCTTCTGGCATCCTTGCTCTCCCAGCCCAGTTCGAGCTTCCAACCGTTGCTCTCCACCAGGGTGCGCAGCAGGTCCAGCAGTTCGTCGCGCTGCTCTTCGGCCACCTCGTACAGCCCGCTCGTTCCGACCTGGTCGCGGATACGCTCCTTCGCTTTGTTCGAGATGCGCGTGAGCTCGCGCTCATCGAAGTGGTTGAACAGACCCTCATTCAGGTCGTAGTAGTCGATGTCGTGTTCCAAGGAGAGGACCGACGGCGATGGAGGTGCTTGAATGGTGATCGTTCGCGTGCGTTCGTCCGTGGTCAATTGCAGGCCTTCCAGGTCATACCCAACGCTGACCCGCGCCTTCACCCGCAGGATGGCCCGTTTCTCGGTGAAGCCAGGTACCGCATACCGCCAGTTCCACGAGTCGGCATGATCGTAAAGCTCGTTGAACTCCCCTTCCACGGTAACCAGTTTCAATACGGTCCGCACGCGCTCCAGCATGATCGTCGAGTTGACGACCTCGGAGGTCTCGTTGGGCCGGTACACCTCGCGGGTGATGAAGAACACCAGCAGAGCGACTGCGAGAAGCACGACGACGCGAGCTATTCTGGACATGATGGTTCAGACCGTTAGTGCTGGAGCCTGGCGTGATCGCCTCCGGGCTTTTTGTTGCATCCACCCGTTGACGAAAAGTGCTCCAAGGATCAAAGCGAAGCCCAGGTAGCTGCCAACGTGCAGGCGCTCATCCTCGCCCCAGATAAGCAGCGCGATCAAGATGGTGTACACCGGTTCCAGGTTGATGGTGAGCGATACGGTGAAGGGCGAGAGCATGCGCATCACCGCAATGCTCGCAGCGAATGCAAAGCTGGTACAGACCAGACCGAGGACCATTAGATAGATGATATTGCTCGTGCCCAGTTCCCACAAGGGTCGTGGCAGGCGTCCGTCGACCGCCAACCAGATGCCCATTACCAGTGAAGCGCCTCCAAGTTCGTACACGCCGATCCGGCCGGCGTGGTCCCGCTTCACCAGTTTGCCGTTGATCACGGTGAACCAAGCTGCCAGCAGGGCGGACAAGGTGGCCACGGCGATGCCGATCCGATGCTCGCCTTCCAGACCGAAAATGAGGGCCAAGGCCAGGATCACGACCAACCCCAGGGCGATCTCGTAGGAGCGCACCGAGCGTTCATACCAGAAGGGTTCCAACAGGGCGGTGAACACCGTGGACGAGGCCAGGCATGTGACCGCCACGCTCACGGTCGCCAATTTGATCGCGCCGAAGAAGGTGAGCCAATGTGCCGCGATGATCGCACCGGTGAGCAGATGAAGGTGCCAGTCGGAACGGTTCGGGACCACCGGGAAGCGCATGATGGGAGCTGCGGCCATGAGCCCCAGCGTTCCGATGATCGTACGAACATAGACGAGTTGGTCCGCAGGCAATTGGATCAGTCGGCCCAGGATGCCCGTGATGCCGAACACCAGGACGATGATGTGCAGCAGGATCAGCGCGTTCCGATGCGAACGGTCCATGGCCCGGAAAGTGGGCGGCGAAGTTAGGACCGCGGTGCGGCGCCGATCACCGGACGCTTTGAAAGAGCACACGTGTGGCCTCCACAGCGACCTTCTTGTCCTCTATCGCAGCACGCATCTGCTCTTGTTCCTTCAGGTTGTCACGGATCTCGTCCTCGAGCTCCTTGACCTTCTTTTCAGCATCGACTACTTCGTCAGCGAGCTTCTGGATCTTGTCCTTCAACTTTTCCTCCTCCTTCAACAGGTCCTGAAGCTCTCCGGTATTACTCTCGTTCGCAGCGGCTGAAACTTCCGCACGTTTGCTTGCGATGTCCATTTCCAAGCTCTTCGATCCAGCTTCGGCATCCACCTTTTCCCGTTGTGCGTCAGTGCCTTTCTTTCGGGTCTTGTCCATGGATCTTTCGGCGCGATCCTTGTTCCGCTCCAACTCGGTAAGCGCATTCTCCATGTCGGCAAGCTCCCTCTCTTCGCTTTCCAAACGAATGCGCAGCACTTCGCGTTTAAAGGCGATCGCCTTCTCGCGCACATGCTCCGTGGTCGCTTTCTGCAGCATCATATCCGAGCCAGGACCGATGAACGCACCGTTCAGGTAGTAGGACACATGGACGATGACCTCGTCGCTCTTCTTCGGTTCCTCGACCTTGCACAGCACGCTCATAGTGTCGGCCGAGATATCGGGAATGCGAACACCCGATGCGCGGATCTCCTTTTTATTTGAAAGATCCTCGGCGAGCTCCTTGAAGGTGTCCTTGAAGTGCTTTTCCAGGTCCCTGGCGTATTCCTTCTTGAAGGCCACGGTGAAGCTCGGGTGGAGGCCATCCGAATAGGGGAAGGACCCGAGCTTGACCTCGGTCCGGTCGGTCACATCCTGAGCCAAGCCGGATGGCGCAATGCCGACACATGCGAAGAGACAGAAAATGAATGTGCTGAGGTGCTTCATGTTCGAACTTCCATTTGACGTGGAACGACGGAGCAAGTCACTCTTCATCCACATGGGCGACCCCCCCGCTCACAATGAACTTCATGACGTCCCCGGCCTTGGCCTTGATCGGGGTGACATACTCGACCGGTACCACGTACAAATTCCCGCTCCATGCGAAACTGTGCGGCAAGTACACGGCAACTTTCTTGCCCGGAATGCCCAATTCGCTCAGGTCGTCCTGGGTGATGAAGCCCAGCTTCTCCAGTTCACTATTGTTCAGGAGCTTTACCAGGACCGGCTTGTCGAACGATCGCTTGTTGCCGACCAATGCACCCACCAGGTCCTTGAGCGCATCGTAAACGGTCTTCAGGATCGGAATGCGCTGAAGCAGGTCCTGACCGAGGTCGGCCAGGGGCTGGAAGAGAATGGTGGAACCCAGCCAACCGGCCAAGGTGATGATCAACAGGAGAGATAGTAGCCCCAGGCCAGGGAAGTCCAGTTCGATGATGTGATCGAGCCAAATGAACATGCGGTACATGGCCACCACGATGATCGTGACCGGAACCACCAGCAGCAGTCCCCTCAGGAAGTAGGACACCAATGCACGTCCCAAGCGTCTCGGGGCCATGGCGCGAAGTTACCGACGCTTGCTCATGTACGCCCTTGTTCGCCCGATGGCGCCAAGGTGCCGCGCACCCTGGCAGGCAGGGATGCGCGGACCAGCTCATAGGAATGATCGATGAGCTCCATTACCAGGGGTTCCGGCACACTTCCGTCCATCAGCACAGAGTTCCAGTGTTTCTTGCTCATGTGATATCCCGGCGTGATGCCCGCATATCGGTCACGCAGGTCCAATGCACGCTCGGGATCGCACTTCAGGTTCACGAAGGTGAACAGCTCCAGACCGGTCAGCGCGAACATTTTCCCCTTCACCCGGAGCACGAGGGTGTCCGGACCGAACGGGGTGTCCTCGGTGACGCCGGGTTTGGCCAGGCAATAGCTCCTGAAGTCCGTGAGCGTCATCCCGGATCGATGGCATAGAGCACCGGGCGACTGGGAGCCGCGTCATTGGACCAATTGGCCACGTGCAGTTCCAGGATGTAGCGCCCATCAGCAATACTGTCCGGTACGAAGATGAGCTCGGTAATGGTGCGTTGGTGGTCCTGCTGCGCAGGGTGGTCCCAGAAGGCATGATGCGCCGCGAGCACGCCACCGTCCTCTTCGCGATCCACGCTGGGAAGGTCCACCAGCAGATGCCTCACTCCGATGGAGCGCAGCCAGGCGGTCGCGGTGGATTGCAGATAGGCCGGGTTCGTTCCGCTCCAATCCTTCGTTCGCTTGCTGTCATCGTTGGGCAGGGTCCGGAGCACCACGGCCTCCGGGGGTTGTTCACCCAACACGCCACGCAATTGTTCCAGGGTGATCACCCGATCGGTCTTGTCATCCGGGGCCCTGCGCACCTCCGGCAGCACGGTCAGCACGTCCGCGATGAAGAAATAGCGATCGAGCAAACCGCCCACAGGGACCGGCTCGGCGTGTATATGCCCCACGCTTTCGGTATGGGTGCCATGACCATGTGGGTTCATGATCACATCCCTGAAGTTCACCGGCGCCCCGGCACTTACTTCGTAGGTCCGATCACCATCCTTTACCGCCTCCATGCGCACGTCGCCCACCCCCCAGGCACGCACTTGACCGGGTCCGGATCGGAGCGAAAGGCTCAGGTCCAGCGGTCGCGACAGATCGATGCGGTACCGCCTGCCATGATGTTCCAGTTCAGCGATCATCCAATACGAACAGGTCCGAGGCGATGCGGTCCGCAAGGTGCCGTCCCGCCTTGCTCAAAACTAGCCGCCCGTCCATCTTCTCGATCAGGCCCTGGCGGATGTATTGAACGATCCGACCTTGATCGTGCTTCCGGATGTCGATCGGAAGGGTCCCAAGGTCCACACCCCACATGGTCCGCAGGCCGGTCATGATCATTTCGTTCGTGCGCTCCTTCGGCCCCACCAGCTCCGCCTCCCAGTAGCGGGTCCCGTCGCTCACGGACCGGGCATAGCGCACATTGTTCGCCACGTTCCACCGGCGTTCATTCCCCACAAAGGAGTGCGCGGATGGTCCTATCCCCAAATAGGCTTCGCCGTTCCAGTAGATCCTGTTGTGCCGGCTGAAGTGTCCTTCGCGGCCGAAGTTGCTGATCTCATAATGGATCAGCCCTTCGGCATCCATCGTTGCCATCAGGTGATCGAACTGCGCGGAGACCTCCGGGTCCGTTGCAGGGATGACCACGCCTTTGCGGACCTGATGATGCAGCACTGTTCCAGGTTCCACTGTCAGGCAATAGGCGCTGAGGTGCGGCATGCCATGGTCCAGAGCGATCCGTAGTTGCTCATCCCATTCTTTGAGGTCCATTCCTGGAAGTCCGTAGAT
>JAGQVN010000259.1 GCA_020437905.1 Flavobacteriales bacterium | reverse complement strand
TCGGCTCCTTGAGCGACCGCTCCGATCGCCGTTCCCAAGGAAAGTATCAGAGAAGCCGAGCGAACCATCGTACGGTGAACGCAACAACCAGGCAGTTCCGGTGAATGCTCAGGACCCACACCCGGTCATAGGTGCATGAACTCCTTCTTGGCGAGCAGTTGCTCCCTGGTCTCGCGGTGGTCCGGATCGTCCACGCAACAGTCCACCGGGCATACTGCGGCACATTGGGGCTCGTCATGGAATCCCACACACTCCGTGCATTTATCCGTGACGATGTAATAGACATCCATCTCCTTCGGGGCATTGGCCAGCTCGGCATCGTATGTGTTCCCCATGGGCGTGGTCTGTGACCCCTTCAGGCTGGTACCATCGCTCAGCCGCCATTCCACACCCCCTTCATAGATGGCGTTGTTGGGGCACTCAGGCTCACAGGCTCCGCAATTGATGCACTCGTCCGTAATGATGATGGCCATAACGCTCGCTAATATTGTGCTCGTTGATCGGTCGCAAAGATAGGGTCATGCAAGAGCCTGCTCCGGAAAAGCATGAGGGGGGCGACGTGCGGGAAGCGACGATGGCCTCTGCGAACCAATTGGGAAGACTTTTCGACCTTGTTGGCCGCGCGGTGAAATGGCCGGGTTTTGGTTGTGGGCTGAGCGAAGCGGAGTATGACGAGTTCGATGCCACCGTGGTACGGGCCTACCACCGCAATGGTTGGTTCACGGAGGAGCAGGTCAGGCACGCGTTGCGAGCCTTGTCAAGCATGCTGTCGGAGGAGGAGCTGAGGTCCTGGTGCGATCGACATCCCCTGCCTCGCGATGCCCGTCCTGGAAGCCGGATCGGACTGATCACGGCCGGTAACGTTCCGTTGGTGGGATTCCATGACCTCTTGGCCGTTCTTCTGAGCGGACATCAAGCCCATGTCAAGGTCTCCGGACAGGATGCAGGCCTGCTTCAGGCCGTGACCACCATATGGGGATGTTACTACCAGGACCTGAGGGATCGGGTGGTGTTCCGCGAACAGGAATTGGGGACCGTGGACGCCGTTATCGCCACGGGAAGTACGAACACGGCCCGCTATTTCGAGCATTACTTCGGTCACCTGCCACGCATCATTCGCAGGAACCGGGTCAGCGTGGCCGTGCTTGATGGGACCGAGTCCGAAGCCGAACTGATCGCTCTTGGCGAGGATGTCTTCCGCTATTACGGACTTGGCTGCAGGAACGTGGCTCAGCTGTACCTGCCCACCACCATGGATACGGACCGGTTGTTCCGAGCCTTCTACGATCATCGCCACGTGGTGGAGCACAACAAGTACGCGAACAACTACGATTACCACCGCGCCCTCTGGTTGTTGGAAGGCATTCCTTTTCTTGACAATGGCTTTGTCCTATTGAAGGAGGATCGGAGCCTGAACAGCCCGACCGGCACCCTTTTCATCTGCAGGTATGATGATCCGGTGGAGGTCGAGCGGGAATTGGCTGCTCATGAGGATCGGATACAATGTGTTGTGGGACATGGGTGGATACCCTTCGGTCGTTCCCAATACCCAACTGTTCAGGACCACGCAGACGGGGTGGATACCCTCGGGTTCCTGATGGGGCTTTACTCCACGAACTCGTAACAGCCCAGGTCAGGGGCGCCGTCACCCCGCAGTTCTCCGTCCAAGTCGAACAAGGGACCTGTTGCATCCCCCTTGTCGATCGCCGCAAAGGAATTGGAGGTCAGGTGGAGATCTCCCTCGCTTACCGAAACGAAGTTCGGCGACTGGTTCTTGGTGATGTTCGATGGCACGGGGAAGTGGTCCGTATTGTCGAGCGGAAGGTCCGTTCGGAAGAGGTAATGTTGGAAGGTGTAGGTGGGAGTGACACCGGGATCGATCTCCAACTCGAATTCGTTCCCATTGTTCCCGTAAATGATGCCATTTCGGAAGTCACTGGGTTCGATCTCCCTGACCTGGACGTTCCCATTGATGTCCGCATATGTATTGGTCAGAATGAACGCAGGGGTCTGCCGGATGTCATAGGACCAGTAATTGGCGATGGTGGCGTGTTGGAAGTTGTACTGACCTCCACCTGTGAGCGCCACACAGTACTGTCCGCAATCGGCCACGAGCAGGTTCTCCGCATCGATCCGGTAATTCCTGCTAAGGATGCCAGCCGCAGAGCAATTGCGGATGGTCGTGTTGGCCAGTTTGAGCCTGGCTTCGCTGGTCGGTTCCTGTGGATAGAGCGGAAAGGTCTCACATTGCACACCGATCAATGCGTTGCGGATGTCGCAGTGCTCCAACACGTTATCCTGTCCATTGCTCCCCTCATTGATCCAGATGCGATCCCACTGGCCGGGCAGGTCCTGGTATTCCGGCTCCAGTCGATCGCCTTGGAAAGTAATGCGCTGTTCCAGGGTGCCCTGTGCGGTCAATCGACCATTGCGGTACACCCAGAGCCCCGCCCCGTTGTGCACGTAGATGCGCGCACCGGGCTCAATGTTGAGCGAATTGCACGAATCCACTACGGCGTAGTTGAGCAGCACGATAGGCTTTTCCGCGGTCCAGATCTCCTGCTCCCCACAGATCTGGTTCCCGTTCTGGTCGAAGCCCCCAACGATGTACGAGAACGGGGGGAACCCAGGCACTACGTTCAGCGGGGCATCCGGGTTCGGATAGAAGAGGGCATCCTGTCCCCAGACCTGAAGCAGGACCTCCTGTTCGACCCCGTTGGTATTGAACTGCACGAGATCCTCCACGACAAAAGGGGTGTTCACCCCGCTCGCACCAGGCAGGACCTCCACGAACACATAGATGCTATCGCCACCGAGGATCTCCACATCCTCGAACGAGATCCCTGAGGTGCCATCCACATTGATCCGAAAAGGGGAGGGGGAGCCACCGGCGAGGGAAATATCCACCCGGACCGCTTCACGGGAAGGATTCCTGACGCGGAACGCCCGTGTCACCGAGGTGGTCAATGTGGTGAACACGGTATCGAAGCGGATGCTGTCCTGGCTGAACTCCAAGGCTACGCCTTCGTCGGTGAACTGAAGTTCCTTGCGACAACCCAGCAGGCACACCAGCACAAACGGCACCGCGAACAGCGTTATGTACGAGACCTTCAAGGGGTGCAAAGATGCGTATCGCAGCTTTCCTACGCAGAACGCTGCCGATCATTGCATGCAGTTGTTCGAACGCCCTGGACATATTACATTTGCAGCCCCAATGCCGAGGCGTTGGTCCTATCGAACGATCCATGAAAGAAGGCATCCATCCTGACAAGTACCGTACGGTGGTGTTCAAAGACATCTCCAACGACTACATGTTCCTGTGCAGGAGCTGTGCTCCCAGCCAGGAAACGGTGAAGTGGGAGGACGGTAATGAATATCCGCTGGTGAAATTGGACATCAGCCATACTTCACACCCGTTCTATACGGGTAAGATGATGCTGGTGGATACCGCTGGGCGCGTGGACAAGTTCAACAAGCGCTACGCGCGACACAAGAAATGATCCCTTAGCAGACCTCATGAAAGCCCCGGCCGACCCGGGGCTTTTTTTCTGCCTTGTTCCTTCTCAGCTGGTCATCGGACCGGCCAGGACGCAACTCCTTCCATGCCTGGTGAAGATCGGCGTGCGGATCAATCCCGGTACTTGTCGTTCCGACCTCGACCCTCCCGGATCATCTGGAAGGCCTGGGCGATCCGTCGCTTGCGTGTTTCCTCCTTCTTCGCATCGGCGATCCATTCCACGAATTCCTTCCTGCCGGAGTAGGTCATGCCCTTCCAATGCGATCCTGCCACAGGGTCCTTATTGATCGCAGCGCTCAACTCGGCAGGCACATCGAGGGCTTTGCGCCTGGGTTTTACATCCGATAGCTTCAGCCCTTTATCGTTCAGCGCGATGGCGGACCTGATCAAAGCGGTCAAAGCGGCCTCAGGCAGGCCTTCACCTTCCTTGAACTTGACCACACGCATCCCTTTGTCGCTTCCTTTCTCAACGCGCTCGAACAGACCTTTCGGATCCTTGATCAGTGAGCCTTTGTGGAACCACACACTGACGAAGGACTTGTGCGCGGACATGCCCAGCATGATGCCGTTCACATCGAAGTGGGGGCCGTTCCATCTCCATGTTTCCTCCACCCGTTCATCGCATTTGTGCACCAATTGGCGTACGCGGACCATGATCTGGCGTTTCCAGTCATCCTGTTCCCCGATGTAGGCATTGATCTGCTCCGTGGGTATCATGTGAATGCCACAAATATCGCACACTGGGGTGCTTCTTCACCTCCTAGCGGCTCTCTTCGAATTGGATGGCAATGGGAAAGGTCTCCTCACCATCCAACTTGTACGCGCCGAGCAGGCAGATCTCATTCCCGCTGGTCGGCCACAGGACGTCGCTACGGATGAATCCCGTTCCGTATCGGTCGTCGATGGCCATCTTGGTCTTGTACGAACCACCTTCCTGGAACTCCAGGATGAGGGATTCCCCACCACCCGTGTACTCCGGGACCGCTCCACCCTCCTTGCGGACCTCTTCGTTGTCGGCCTCATCATTGATCAGGATGAAGTACCCGTTCCCATGGGACAGCGCAACGGGATCGCCGGGACCCTGCATGCCCAGTGAAACGTTCCGGGCCACCACGGTGTACCACACCAGGTCCCCTTCACCGTCAAGGCGCATGACATGCATGTCGCGATTGATGTAGCTCTCGCGTGTGATGGGCTGGTTGGCGAAGTTCTTGCTCTGCTCCGTACGCAGGTCCCGTTCATCGCAGAGCGCGACCACACCGTTGTTGCGGAGGACATGGACGCTGTGCACGTACATGTCCCGCTGCAGCTCGACCTTGTCATCAACGGTCTTCTTCTGGAACTCATGCTTCTTGAAGGGCCCCCATTCCAAGGAGGTCCCGTCGAGGGTCACCTGGAAAAGGCCTGCACTGCGCTCCCTGCGCATCTCCTTCTCCGCATAAACACCCACCACCAGGGGGCGACCGTTCTTGTCGGGGACCATCCGGGCGTGACGCACCACATCGCTACCCGGAAGGTCAAGGGCCACCTGGCTTTGACCCGAACTATCCAGTTTACAGACCACCATTTCATAACCCAGGACATCTGCACCTTTGGGCTTGGGGTCGGTGATGTGCTTGACCAGGTACCAAACGGAACCTTCGCCGTCACAGAAGGAGCTCAGTACCTCCAAATCCCGGGCGGCCGGGTCGGCTTGCAGGCTTCTCGCCCAGTACAGCGTGCGGTCCTTACGAAAGACGGCTGTGAAATGGGGGGAGGCCACCTTCGTACTGCTCTCGGGTGAAATGCGCAGCACGAACGCGGAACTATCGACGGCGAGTTCCGCCTCCAGGCCAACCGCTTGATCGGCCGCGAACCAGGATGCTTCCTTTCCAAAGGAACCATAGGGAAGCTCCGCCAAGAGGAAGGCGCCTTTCCGCGCGGTCAGGCTGCGAGGGTCGATCTCCTGCGCCAGGATGGCCACGGTCCCTTTCTCCTTCTGGGCCTTCGTGCCGATCAGCCAGACCTTCCGGTCCTGACGGACAATGGTCTCCATGGCCACCGGTCCGATCCCGTAGACCATCTTGTGCTCGGTGCGTTTGATGCTGCGGAGGTCCTTGCGATCGAACGTCTCCAGTATCCATGGGTTGCTGCCCTGTGGCACTCCACCCCAAGCGGACTTGCCCAAGGGGACCTTCAAGGCCACCAAGGCACCCTCGTCACCCTTCACCATGTTCTTGATCACCCATTCCTTGTCTCCTTTTCTTCCGCTCTCAGCCTTGATCTTGCAGCGGATGTTGGCGTCCTGAGCGGTTGCGTCAAGTCCGATGGACAAGGCAGTGATCAGGATGATCGTGCGGTTCTTCGATCTCATTTCAAGTTGTAGAGTTCCCGGGGACCCATATCCCCGTGATCGTTCGTTCAGATCCGTTCGAGAATGGTCGCATACCCTTGTCCCACACCCACACACATGGTGCAAAGGGCGTACCGAAGTCCTTTTTCGTTGAGCTCCAGCGCGGCTGTATGAAGCAACCGGGCGCCGCTCATGCCCAGAGGGTGACCGAGCGCGATCGCCCCACCGTTCGGGTTGATCCGTGGGTCATCATCCGCCAGTGCCAAGCTTCTCGTACAGCTCAGCACCTGGGCAGCGAACGCTTCGTTCAATTCGATCACATCCATCTGGTCCAAGGTCAAGCCCGCCTTCATCAAGGCCTTGCGCGTGGCTTCGACGGGTCCGATACCCATGATCCGCGGCTCCACACCGACCACCGCACTGCTCACGATCCGTGCCAGCGGTGCCAACCCATGCTTTTCGACCGCGCTTTCACTGGCCATGAGCGCCGCGGACGCACCATCGTTCAAACCACTACTGTTACCCGCGGTAACACTACCATCCTCTCGGAACGCCGGTTTCAGCTTTCCCAACACCTCGACAGTGGTTCCCGACCGGATGAACTCATCTTCCTCGAACACGAGCGGGGCCCCTTTTCGCTGGGGGATATTAACGGGAACGATCTCCTTGGCCAGACGTCCACGTTCGCGGGCCTCTGTTGCCTTGTTCTGGCTCCATGCTGCAAACCGGTCCTGGGCTTCCCGATCCACAGCATGCTCCTGCAACAGGTTCTCAGCGGTCTCACCCATGCCATCCGTTCCGTAGCGCTGCTGCATGATCGGGTTGATGAACCTCCAACCGAAACTACTGTCGTACATCGCGGCATCCCGACCAAAAGGGGTGCTTGTTTTACTGATCACCCAGGGACCGCGGGTCATCTGCTCCACTCCTCCGGCAACGAAGAGATCCCCGTCGCCTGCCTTGATCGCGCGAGCAGCTTGAACGACCGCGCTCATGCCACTGGCACACAGCCTGTTCACGGTCTCGCCAGGTACGCTTGTAGGCAGCCCGGCAAGCAATAGCGCCATTCGAGCCACGTTCCTATTGTCCTCCCCGGCTTGGTTCGCACACCCCAGTATCACGTCGTCGATCCGTTCCGGGTCGAGTTCCGGGTACCGGGCGAGCAGTTCACGGATGGGGTGTGCGGCAAGGTCATCCGCCCGGACCGTGGCAAGGGACCCTCCGAACCTGCCAATGGGGGTGCGAACGGCATCGATCAAGTAGGCTTCCATGCGAGGCAGTGGGAGATTTGGAATGCGAAGATGGGGGATCCCTGCCGATCGTGGCCATGGCCCTGGGCTGCTATCTTTCGGCATGTCAGACAGGGAGCTTGCAGAACGTGTCGTCCAGCGGATGTTCGAGAACGATCCATACAGTCAATGGCTTGGCATAGAACGTCGATCTGTGATGCCCGGATCGTGCGTCCTGCGGATGCGAGTGCGTGAAGAGATGGGCAACGGGTTCGGGATAGCCCATGGTGGGATCACGTATGCACTTTCCGACAGTGCGCTTGCCTTTGCCGCCAACTCGCATGGCGTTCAAGCGGTGAGCATCGAGACCAGCATCACGCATACCCGGCCTGCGAAGCGTGAGGACACCCTTGTCGCAACCGCTGCGGAGTTGAACAGGAGCGAACGATTCGCCACGTACCACGTGACCGTTATGAATCAGGACGGGAAGACGGTATCCCTGTTCAAAGGGACCGTGTTCCGAACCGGTGAACCGTGGAAGGTGTGAGCGTTCGTTCCTTTCGTTGATCGGCTGCATCCGCTATTTTCGAAGCATGGCCGGCAACCCGCCTCGTCAATGTGTTCAATGTGGCGAACGACTAGTTGGCCGCACGGACAAGCGCTTCTGCAGCGATGCCTGCCGAAATCTTTACCATTACCACGCCAACAACGCGCCCATCAACTATGTGCGCAACGTGATCAACATCCTGAAAAGGAACCGGAGGATACTGAGCGAACTGAACGACGGTCCAGAGGGTACCAAAAAGGTGCATCGTGATAAACTGGTCCAGAACGGCTACAGCTTCCTATACCACACGCATACATACCGGACCCGTGCAGGGAATACGTACGTGTTCTGTTTCGAACACGGCTATCTGGAACTCGGGGAGAACTGGTTCACGCTCGTCCGCAGGGACGAGTACCTGGAACGGGCGGGCGACGGTCGATCGAAGGATACGAACTGAGCCGATCAGCTCGCGGCCCATATCAGCAGCACGATCATGGTGATCACCATGATCGCGAAGACCACTGGGCCTCCGATCTCGTTCTGTTCAGCCTCCTCCGGGAAATGGCCTTCGAAATGCTCTGTCATATCGGGTTCTTGGGGTCAACACTGGGCCTCATGGCCGGGGCAAATATATGCCGGCGTAGCGACCGTTGCATCCGGTCCACGGCCTTACTAATTCACACTGAAACCCGGATCCGGTATCCGCATGCGGGCAATGGTCGCACTTTCGTTCTTTCTCATACGACGCAACAGGTCACGGACCTGTTCGTCCAATTCCTGGTCGCTCATGCGGCTGAGGTCCTTGTACAGGGGGAGGCCACTGCGACTCTTCAGGATGAGCTGGATCTTCAAGGCTCTGGACATGACCACCGTGTTAGTATTACGAAGACGTTCGGCAGGGCCAAAGCGATGCCTGCGCGGTGATCGGATCGGACCAACGGTAGCTGGATCACATGGAACGGCCCCTCCGTAACAGACAAAAGCCCCTGTGTCGATCACACAGGGGCTCACGAATTTGTCGGGGTGAGAGGATTCGAACCTCCGGCCTCTACGTCCCGAACGTAGCGCTCTAACCGGGCTGAGCTACACCCCGTACTTGCCGCACGGTCCCTTTAAAGGAGGGGCGCAAATATATGGGCTGGAAGAAAGCAGATCAGGCGTCGAACTTGTAACCGATGCCTTTGATCGTCTTGATCCGTTCCTCGCCGATCTTTTCCCTCAGCTTCCGAATATGGACGTCGATGGTACGGTCGCCGACGAAGAGCTCATTTCCCCAGATGTGACCGTATATCTCATCCCGTTTGAAGACTTTGCCCGGTTTGCTCAACAAGAGCACCAGCAGTTCGAATTCCTTCTTCGGAAGTTGGATCTCCTTTCCAGCGATATAGACCATAACACGTTCCAGGTCCACTCGGATCCCCTCCGCTTCAAGCACCTGGCCATTTTCCGGTTCTCCGGATCGTCGCTTCAGCAGGGCCTTCACTTTGCTCAGGAACAGCTTCGGACGGATCGGTTTGGTGATGAAGTCGTCGGCACCGGCATCGAACCCGGCTATCTGGGAGTAATCTTCACCCCTGGCAGAAAGGAATACGATCAACGTGTTGTCGAATTCCGAACGACTGCGCAGCTGATTGCAGACCTCCACACCATCCATACCAGGCATCATGATATCCAGAACGACCAAGTCAGGAGAGAACAGCCTGGCCTGTTCGAGGGCTTGGGAGCCGTTCAGCGCGGTTGCCACGGAGTAGCCCTCCTTTTCCAGGTTGTACTTCAGCATTTCCAGGATGTCGGCCTCGTCGTCCACCAGCAACACCTTGGCCGATCCGTCACTTCCTGTCATGCCATCCATATGGTCGAGCACAAAAGAAACCCATCCGCGAAGGGTGTAGGTTAAGCCCTTGTCAAAATTAGGTTAACCAGTTGGTCCCGGTCATGTTCGCGGTCCACGACCATCGCTATCTTCGCCACCGCTGCGATGCTCTTCTTGCATCGCGCAGTGCAAGCGGGAGTAGCTCAGTTGGTAGAGCATCAGCTTCCCAAGCTGAGGGTCGCGGGTTCGAGTCCCGTTTCCCGCTCGAAACAGGGAACGAGGGTCTGTCGTTCCCTGTTGGCATTTAGGACGACTTCCATGAACGGACGATTGGAGGGTACGTTCCGATATTTGGCCCCGTCATGCCCGGAAAGCGATCGACCAAGGTGCTGCGCGTGGCTGAATTGTTCGCTGGTGTGGGAGGGTTCCGCATCGGACTGGAGCGGGCCGTTTCCACGAGCGGGCGCTTCAAGGTGGTATACAGCAACCAATGGGAACCGGGACGGAAGCGGCAACATGCCTCTGAAGTGTATGTGGCCCGCTTCGGTGCGGACGGACATTCCTGCAAGGACATTTCCACTGTCGATCCCGAAGAGATACCAGAACATGATGTGTTGGTAGGTGGCTTTCCATGCCAGGACTACTCCGTGGCCAGCACGCTTCGGAACAGCAAGGGATTGCTTGGCAAGAAGGGCGTCCTTTGGTGGGAGATCCACCGCTTATTGAGCGGGACATCAAAACCGCCACGGTTCCTCGTGTTGGAGAACGTTGACCGCCTGCTGAGCTCGCCCGCCCGACAGCGGGGACGTGACCTGGCGGTCATGCTGCGCTCGCTCGCATCCCTGGGATATGCGATGGAATGGCGTGTGGTGAACGCTGCAGATTATGGAATGCCGCAGCGTAGAAAGCGGGTCTTCCTGATCGGCCGTCGATCAGACAGGTCGGGAGCATTCAACTGGTCTTCCGATCCCAAAAGCGTGCTGGAGGGGAACCGGGGGGCGCTGGCCAGGGCTTTTCCGTGTCGTTTGACCGGTAAGGTCGATCGTTTCAAGCTCGCCGATGACCTGGTGGAGCTTTCCGCCAATTTCGGCCTTGACCGGGGGGGAACACGGTTCCGGTCAGCGGGCTTCATGGTGAACGGGAACGTGTTCACCGGTCAGGTCGCTCCGGATCATCGCGGACCTTATCGGGTCCTAGGG
>JAGQVN010000258.1 GCA_020437905.1 Flavobacteriales bacterium | reverse complement strand
CCTCAAGGTGAAGCAGGACCTGTTCAAGCCACTCGAGGACATTACCGGCCCTGATGCAGTGCTGGCCACCAACACGAGCTCGCTGTCCGTCACCGCCATCGGGGGAGCGCTCTCCAAGCCCGGTCGTCTGCTGGGCCTCCATTTCTTCAACCCCGCCCCTCTGCTGCCCCTGGTGGAGGTGGTGCCCGGCCTGGCAACGGAGACCGGTCTGGCCTCGCAGATGACCTCCCTGATGAAGGCCTGGGGCAAGGTGCCGGTGATCGCCAAGGACACCCCCGGCTTCATCGTGAACCGGGTGGCGCGGCCCTTCTACGGTGAAGCGTTGCGGATCTACGAGGAAGGAATGGCGGACATGGCCACCATCGACCATGCGATGAAGGAGGTGGGGGGATTCAGAATGGGTCCCTTTGAACTGATGGACCTCATAGGGAACGATGTGAACTTCGCCGTTACCAAGAGTGTGTTCGAGGCATTTTTTTACGATCCGCGCTATCGACCCAGCCTGACGCAGCAACGCATGGTGGAAGCCGGTTGGCTTGGTCGCAAATCCGGTCGGGGATATTTCTCATATCTGGAAACAACTGAGCGACCACGACCCGTGGAGGATGCAAAGCTTTGGGGAGCGATCGTGGAACGCATCGTTGCCATGCTCATCAATGAAGCTGTGGATGCCTTGTATCTGGGCGTAGCCAGCAAGACCGACCTCGACCTGGCCATGACCAAAGGGGTGAACTATCCCAAAGGGTTATTGGAATGGGCCAATGAGAAAGGCCCGGGGCACTGGTTGCGAATCCTCGAAGCCTTGCAGGAACGCTTTCAGGAGGATCGCTATCGCCCGTCTCCCCTGCTCCGATCAGCCGCGGCCTCCCAAGCTGCTTTCTCATAAGCCCGAACCCATTCTTACCATGGATGTTTATTCCATGGAAATTTCCTTTCCTTTGCACCCGAAATCACCAAAGACCAAAATGAACTACTCCTCTGTTGTGGCCGCTGCTTCGGCGGCCTTGTTGCTCATTGCCTGTGGACCTTCGGAAGCCGAATTGGCCGCCCAGCGTGAGAAAGCTGTAGCTGACAGCCTCGCTGCTGCAGCCGCTGCTGAACATGTTTATAGCATCGACCCCGCCAACAGCCGGATCGAATGGAAAGGGACCATGTTGGGTGTAAAAAGCCATTATGGTACCATTGCCATCACCGATGGAAAAATGACCGTTCAGGGAGGAATGCCCCTGTCGGGCTCCTTCGCGGTCGATATGAGCGCCATCAACCCCTTGGACACCAACTACGCACCCGACGACGCCAAGCAGGGTACCAAGAGCATGCTGATCGGGCACCTGCAAAGCCCGGACTTCTTTGATGTGGCCACTTTCCCCTCTGCTGAGTTCACCATCACAGGCGCCTCTGGGACCACCATCACCGGAGACCTGACCCTGCGTGGTCAGACCCACAGCGAGACGGTCACAGATGTGGTGATCACCGAGGAGAATGGTATCCTTTCAGCCACCGGCAAACTCACCTTCGATCGGCAGAAATACGGTGCAGCCTGGTCCTCCGGTGCGAAGGATATGGTCCTCAATGACAACATCGAACTGAACATTGAACTGAGCGGAAAGGCTGAATAAGCCATTTCGTTCCGTGTCTGGGAAGGGCGTCTATGGGCGCCCTTTTCTTTTGTGCCCAGGTCCCGGTCAAGGGATAGCCAGGTAGTCGTTCAAGGGTCGCATGACCGAATAGCGCTCCATGAACAACTTCACCAGGTCCGGGTCACTGACCTTGGATGCTGGCAACTGACTGAAGAAATAGAACTGCTTGTTGTACATCAGAGGCTCCAATTCCGCAACGGTCTTGAACTCCTTTGGCAGTACCTTGTTCTTTTCACCTCGAATTGCCCCGAAGAGTTCCTTGAACCGTTCCTGCGAATACAGCTTCCTGAACGCGCCTGGGTCTTTTACGATCTTATTCCGGATACGCAGGAGCGCATCCTTGTCCGGCATATACTGACCTCCATAGGTCCTGATGTGCTCAGGTCCAAGCTCGAAGTACATCCCCGGTGTGCTCATGTCCTTTCTTCCGCCGGCCGAGACGAGGGCGGAACAGTTCAGCTTGTATGGGGTCTTATCCTTGCTGAAACGGATGTCGCGATGGATCCGGAAGATGGCCTCCTTGGGCGTGATGTTGACCCGCTTGTCATGCTTGGCCACCTCCTTGATGATCGCTTCCACGAAGGCTTCGAAAGGTTCCTTGACATCCTGAACATAGCGCTTCTTGTTCGCTTGGAACCATTCCCTGTTGTTGTTGGCCGCCAAGTCCTTGAAAAAGCGATTGAATCCGGGTGAGAACCAGGTCATCGTTCGTATTTTGGATGAAGTTAAGCCATGGCAATGCAGCAGGAGCGTGATGGTACCTTGAGCGGGCTCTTCGGCAGGATGTATGTTGTTGCCGTGGAGGGGCCCATCGGAAAGATCTGGATGGAAAGCGATGGTGCGCTCATCACCCGGTCATCCTTCGAGGTCATAAGTGGCCGGAATGCCAAAGCCCCGAAGGTGCTGCTCGAAGCCGCCAGGCAAATGGACCAATACTTCAAGCGCCGGAGGAAGAACTTCGAGCTCCCTCTTCAGTTGCATGGCACACAGTTCAGGGAGCTCGTACGCGAACGACTGCTGGCCATCCCCTATGGACAGACCACCACGTATGGGACCATTGCACGAACGATCGGTGGAAAAGCGATCGCACGTACGGTGGGGCAAGCCTGTGCCACGAACCCGCTCCCCATATTGGTCCCATGTCATCGGGTGATCGCAGGCAACGGGCTTCTGACCGGTTATGTGGGCGGGCTGTGGAGGAAACAGGGGCTTCTTGAACTGGAAGGAGCGATCCCTCCGAACCTTTTCCCCCGCAGGCATATGCGCTGACCTTAACACTTTTTTACGTGCTGGCGGGGACCTCGGTGGCCTGTCCGGATACTTTTGCCAGCGGCCATGGATGTTCACGTTTCTGCACTGACGAAGCGCTACGGCGATCAAGTGGCCGTTGACCGTGTGGACCTTGATGTGAGAACAGGTGAGGTCGTCGGGTTCCTGGGTCCGAACGGCGCCGGCAAGACCACCACGATGAAAGCCATCTGTGGGCTCATTGTTCCGGACCATGGTCAGATCACCGTCGGCGGGACCCCAGTGACCAAGGACCCCAATTCGGTGCGTGCGAACATCGGTTACCTGCCCGAGAACAATCCGCTGTACGAGGACATGCCGGTCCTCGATCTGCTCCAATTCACGGCACGCATCCAGGGGGTTCCCGAAAGCCGTGTGAAAGACCGGGTCGGGGCCATGGTCAAGGAATGCGGGCTGGAGCAGGAAAAACACAAGATCGTAGGGGAGCTAAGCAAGGGGTACCGGCAACGCGTGGGGCTGGCGCAAGCCATGGTACATGACCCGCAGGTACTCATCTTGGACGAACCGACCACGGGCCTGGACCCGAACCAGATCGTGGAGATCCGGGAACTGATACGCTCCCTTGGCCAGTCGAAGACCGTGATCCTCAGCACCCATATCCTCCCGGAAGTGGAGGCCACTTGCGACCGGATCCTGATCATCGATCGAGGGCGCATTGTCGCCAATGGCACCCCGAAGGCACTTCGCGATCAGGCTCGCGGGAAGGCCCTTTTCCAGGCACGCATCCTTGCTTCCGACCCGCAGCAGGTGTTACTCACCCTGAACAGTTCCGAAAAATTCAGTTCGGCAAGGATCCTGGACGATGATCAATGCCGGTATGAACTGACCCTGAAAACGACCGAGGACCCAGGGACCCTGCTGTTCCATCTCTGTCAACAGCATGGCTGGGTGCTTAGCGAAGCCATACCCCGCGGCCACCGGCTGGAGGATGTTTTTCGGGACCTGACCATGAGCAACTGAACGGATGCACAAGATCTGGTATATCGCGGGCAAGGACCTGGCCTCGTTCTTCGATTCGCTCATTGCGTACATCCTGCTCGTGGTCTTCCTCGGTTTGAGCGGCTTCTTCACCTGGTGGTATGGCACCGATGTGTTCATGCGTGGCCAGGCCGATCTGAGCGCTTTCTTCAACATCGCTTACTGGACGCTGTTCTTCTTCATTCCTGCGCTTACCATGCGCTCCCTTGCTGAGGAGCGCCGCTCCGGCACGCTGGAATTGTTGTTGACCAAGGCCGTGAGCGAATGGCAGGTGGTGGCGGGCAAGTTCCTGGCCACGTTGGTCCTGATCACCATTGCCCTGGCAGCCTCCCTTCCCTACTACTTCACCATTATCAGGATCGGGGAAGTGGACCATGGGGCCATTTGGTGCGGTTATCTCGCCTTGATGCTCATGAGCTCAGCATATGCCGGCATCGGGATCTTCGCCAGCAGTCTTACCGGGAACCAGATCGTCGCTTTCCTCGTCGCCTTGTTGATCGGTTCCGTTTTCCATCTTGTGTTGCAGATCATGGCCCCCAATTTCACGGGTATGGTCGGTGCCGTGCTGGACCAATTGAGCACGAGTGTGCATTTTGACTCCATGTCCCGCGGTGTCATTGACAGCCGCGATGTCCTCTATTTCCTCAGCCTCACTTTCGTGGGGCTGGTGCTGGCCGAAATGAACCTTTCCGAACGGGGTGTTCGAGGACGTTGAACCATGAAACCGACCCTAGGCATCGTTCAAAAGACACTCCTGCTGCTGGTCGCTGTAGTGCTCCTGAACCTGCTTGCTGCGACCTACCATTTCCGACTGGACCTCACCAGCGATGATCGGTATACGCTGAGCCAGGCGACCAAGGATATGTTGAACGAACTGCCCGAAGCGGTCACGGTCACGGCCTACTTCACCGAGGAACTTCCGCCAGAATTGAACATGGCCAGGGAGGAGTTCAAGGACCTGTTGATCGAATATGGCGATCGTTCGAACGGTCTCGTGGTATTCGATCTGGTGGACCCGAATCAGGCAGATAGTGTTGAGCAGGAGGCCCTCGGGGTCGGTATCCGACCGATCCTCGTGAATACGCGGGCCAAGGACAAGGCCGAGCAATTGAAAGTATACATGGGAGCGGTGGTCCGAATGGGATCCGAGCAGGCTGTCATCCCGGTGATCCAGCCGCAGAGCGCGATGGAATGGGAGCTCAGTTCACGGATCAAACAGGTCTCCGCCATCGACAAACCCACGGTGGGGATCTTGCAGGGCCATGGTGAACCATCGGTGAACATGCTGGCACAGGTCGCTGCGGGGCTCGGTGTCCTGTACAATGTGGAACCGATGGCCATTTATGACACCCTTCCGATCCATTCACGGTTCAATACCATCCTGGTCGTGGACCCGACCGACACT
>JAGQVN010000257.1 GCA_020437905.1 Flavobacteriales bacterium | reverse complement strand
GTGTCCTTGGGCTGCACGGTGAGCTGCAGGGCGGAAATGAGTATCTGCTTGTGGCGCAGCATCTCGATCTCCTTATGGCTGGGTGGGGCCACCTTCAGGATCAGGTCCGCTTTGAACACCTCCTCGGGCCCTTCCACGATCCGCGCACCAGCCTCGCTGTAATCACTGTCCTGGAACTGGACCGCCTCGCCGACGTCACTCTCGACGATCACCTCATGCCCCCTTCCGACAAGCACGGCCACCGCATCCGGCGTCAATGGCACCCGGTGCTCCTGGAACGAAGACTCTTTCGGAATGCCGATGTACAGGCTTTGCTTCTTTCGGCCTGCTTCCAAGGCTTGTTCCTTGGGCATCAGCGACACATCCCGTGCCAACTGTTTCATCAGCTCACTGGATGGGCTCATACGTCTAGGAGTATCGTGCGACTTCCGTCGCTGTTCACCCTGATCTGGACCCGAACGGCATCACTCGGGATGCGCCCGGCAGCCACCTCCGGCCATTCCACCAGGCAATGGTCCCCACTGTCCAGATATTCCTCAAAGCCGATGCCATCCAATTCGGAAGCATCCTTCAACCGATACAGATCAAAGTGACAGATCCGGCTGCGATCGGCGGCTTCGTACTCGTTCACGATGCCGAAGCTTGGGCTGCTGGTACCGTCCTCCACACCCAGTTCAGCGCACATCGCTTTGATCAATGTGGTCTTACCTGCACCCAGTTCCCCGCTGAAGGTGAACACCCGTTTATGCTTGCATACATGGAGCAGCGCAGCCGCCAGGTCATTGACGTCCTCAGCCTGCCGCATCACCATGATCGCGCTCATTTCATTTCGCCTTCATGACGACCACCGGTACGAGCATCTCTTCCATGGATATCCCTCCATGTTGAAAGGTGCCTTTGAAGTAGTTGACAAAATGGTTGTAGTTGTTCGGATACACGAAATACAGGTCCTTCCGGGCGAAGATGTAAGTCGTGCTCACATTACTGCGAGGCAGAAAGGCCTTGTCCGGGTCCTTGATCTCCAGCACGTCCTTCTTCTCGTAGGTCAGGTTCTTACCATGCTTGTAGCGCAGGTTGGTGTTCGTGTTGCGGTCCCCGATGACCTTGCTGGGTTCGGTCACCCGTATGGTGCCGTGGTCCGTGGTGATCACAACGCGCCCCTTGCGCTGGGCGATGTCCTTGAAGATATCGAAAAGCGGGGAGTGCTCGAACCAGCTCTTGGTGAGGCTTCGATACGCCGCATCGTCCTCGGCCAGCTCACGGATCACCTCCATCTCGGTACGCGCGTGGCTGAGCATGTCCACGAAGTTGTACACGATCACGTTGAGCTGATTGCCCATCAGGTCGTGGATACTTTCGGCAAGCTTGCGGCCGCTGTTCAGGTTGGTGATCTTGTGATAGCTGAACTTGACCTTCTTACCCAGCCGCTGCAATTGACCCGCGATGAACTCCTCCTCGTTGGCGTTCTTGCTGCCATCTTCGTCCTCAGCGATCCATTTCCCAGGGAAGGCCTTCTCGATCTCACCCGGCATCATGCCCGCGAACAGGGCGTTGCGCGCGTATTGTGTGGCCGTGGGCAGGATGCTGTAGAACAGGTCCTGTTCCTCGATCCGGAAATAGTCGGAGAGGATGGGCTCCAGGGTGCGCCACTGGTCCAATCGCAGGTTGTCGATGAGCACCAGGAACAAGGGTGCACCTTCCTCCCTGATGTGCGGAGCGATCTTGGTCTTGAACAGAAGGTGGCTCTGCAAGGGCACATCATCACCCCGTCCGTTGACCCAATCCACATAGTGGTCAACCACGAAGCGCGCGAACTGATCATTGGCTTCGCTCCATTGTGAACGAAGTATCTCGGCCATACCCTGGTCCTCGTTACGGCTGAGCTGCAACTCCCAACGGACCAGTTCATTGTACAGCTCCTTCCATTCGGTCGTGCTCAGCCGATCGCCGAGACGCATGCCGAGCTGCCGGAACTCGCGCTGGTAATCGCTGGTGGTCTTTTCGCTCACCAGCCTGCGCTCGTCCAGGTTCTTTTTGAGCGTGAGCAGGATCTGGTTGGGGTTCACCGGTTTGATCAGGTAGTCGCTGATCTTGCTGCCGATGGCCTCCTCCATGATGTGCTCCTCCTCGCTCTTGGTGATCATCACCACCGGCACCAGCGGCTTCGCACCCTTGATGCGGCTCAGTGTTTCGAGGCCGCTCAGACCGGGCATGTTCTCGTCGAGGAAGATGATGTCATAGTCGTTCTTGTCCACATGCTCCACAGCATCAAGACCATTGTTCACGGTATCCACCGAATAGCCCTTCTCCTGGAGGAAAAGTACATGGGGACGCAGCAGGTCGATCTCATCATCGGCCCAAAGGATGTTCACGCTCATCTTGCTCTTTGCATGGATCGGATGGCGCCAGGGACGCAACGCATCCACCCGTATTTTCGGCCCGTGAAGGTACGCCAAGCGGACCGTACGACGTGCGCCAGAAGATCCTGAACGACCCCATCTACGGCTTCATTGCCGTGCCACACCCGTTGCTCCAGGAGCTTATCGATCATCCCTGGTACCAGCGGTTGCGCTACATCAAGCAATTGAGCCTGACCCACTTGGTGTACCCGGGTGCATTGCATACGCGCTTCCACCATGCGTTGGGGGCCATGCACCTGATGGGACAGGCCATCGATGTGCTTCGGAGCAAAGGCCATGCGATCAGCGATGAGGAAGCCCTCGGAGCGCGCATCGCGATCCTCCTGCATGATATCGGCCATGGTCCCTTCAGCCACACGCTGGAGCACAGTCTGGTAAAAGGAGCAGGCCATGAGTCGATCAGTGCCATGGTCATGGATGCGTTGAACACGGAGTTCGATGGGAAGCTGCAGCTCGGCATTCGCATCTTCAGGGACCAGCATGAGAGCCGCGCCCTGCATCAATTGGTCAGCAGCCAGCTGGATGTTGACCGATTGGACTACCTGAACCGGGACAGCTTCTACACGGGGGTCAGCGAAGGAGTGATCGGAGGCGACCGTATCATCAAGATGTTGGAGATCGTGGACGATCGCTTGGTGGTGGAGGAAAAGGCGATCTACAGCATCGAAAAGTTCATCGTTGCGCGACGCCTGATGTACTGGCAGGTCTATCTGCACAAGACGGTGGTGGCCGCTGAACTGATGTTGATCGAGATCCTTCGACGCGCCCGGGAACTGTCCAAGGACCGTGAGGAACTGTTCGCCAGCCCGGCCCTGTCCCGCTTTCTGCTTGACGACCATGATCACGCGAGCTTTCGAGAGGATGGGCATGTCCTGAACGACTTCCTGCGCCTGGATGACCACGACATCATGTGCGCGGTGAAGGTCTGGGCTGAGCACCACGACCCCGTCCTCTCCACCCTCTGCCAGGACCTGGTCAATCGCCGGTTGTTCCACATCCGACTGCAGGATACAGCCTGGGAGCCGGAGCGACTCGGAACGATCCAGGAAGAGGTGTCAGCGAGGACCGGAATGACACTTTCCGGAGCGGAACACTTCGTACTGACCGGCAGCATCGTGAACAATGCCTACGACAGCGAACAGGACATCATCGAACTAGTTTACAAGGACGGCAGGGTCCGTGATATCGCAGAAGCCAGTGACAACCTGGGTATCCAGGCATTGGCACAGCCCGTGGAGAAGCATTACCTCGCTTTTCCCCGTTGGCTGGACAAGGAGTGGTTCGGATGAATGCCAGTATGGCGATATCTTGGACCTGAAGAGGAATGATGTAGGATGAACGTTGCCGGAACCTTGCTATGCCGATGAGCGAGGACACCCGTGATGGGGGCTCCCGGGCCGAAGGAAGCAGGAACCGGAAATACTTTGGCATGCGCTATCAGAAGGGGGTGTTCTGCGCCGGCTTCGCCCGACCCGGCCAGTTGTTCGTGGGGGTAAACTCGAAAGAACAAGGTCTTGGCTGGCTTCAATGGCACCTCCATACCAGCCACATCCCAAAGCTTGGTAGATGGAAGCACTGAGCCATCCATTCCGCCAGCGGTTGCACCTGCGTTGGGCCGACATTGATGCGAACTATCATCTGCGCCATTCAGCCTATTACGACCTGGGCGCGCAGCAACGCATGGACGGGTTCGCTCATTTCGGTCTGACCCAGGACGGGATGCGGGAGATGGCGATCGGGCCGGTGCTTTTCCGCGAGGAATGTCATTTCCGTTCGGAGATCGGCATCCAGGATGAGGTGTATCTCGAAATGAGGATCACGGGCCTTGGCATGCGCCATCACAAGTTCCGATTTGAGCACCTGTTCCGGGGTCCGGAGGGTAGGGACCTTGCCCGATTGGAGGTTGAAGGAGCATGGATCGACATCGTCGCGCGAAAGGTCGTGAGCGCTCCTGCTGAAGTGATGGAGGCTATGGACCGTCTTCCACGAACCACGGAGTTCGCATGGTTCTGAACGGGGTCGCAGAGTAAGAGAGGCACCTATCTTTGGTTCCACGCACATGGAGATGTTCCAACATTCATGTTCCAGGAGCATGGGTACCGCCGAACGGATATATGCGTGGTTGTTGGCTTTGCTGCTGGCGGCTGCACCCGTGCTGCTGTTTTCAATGCAGGTACAGGCCCAATTGAAGGCGTGCAATGCCAACCAGGTCGTCCTCATCGAAGAGGAATTGGAGCAACATCGCCCCCCCTGTCCGGTCGGTTTGGCTTTGGACCTCCGATCTTCTGAACAGACCGGGTCACCGACCCCGGCCAAGGACCAACCAACACTTGGTCCGACCCACGGAGAAGTGGCAGTGCCTCCGCCTGAGCATTAGGCATTCCTCAAGTACGCGTTCCCTGCCGTGATCGGACCCTGGCGTCCGTTGAACGAGCACACACCAGCATCGAGATCCCTCATTCCTGATCATGGAAAGCAAGCACTTTTTCGCGCACTGGAAACAGGACCTTCCAGCCTCTGTTGTCGTATTTCTGGTCGCACTTCCACTCTGTCTGGGTATCGCCCTGGCATCGGGTGCGCCCCTTATCAGTGGCCTGATCGCCGGCGTGGTGGGTGGGATCGTGGTGGGGCTGGCGAGCGGATCATCGCTGGGCGTCAGCGGACCGGCGGCCGGGCTCGCTGCCATCGTCCTGGCGGCCATCTCCGACCTGGGCACCTACGAGCTCTTTCTGGCTGCCGTGGTCGTTGCAGGTCTCGTTCAGGTCGGGCTCGGTCTGCTCAAGGCCGGTGTGATCGCTTATTACTTCCCGAACGCTGTGATCAAGGGCATGCTGTCGGGGATCGGTGTCATCATCATCTTGAAACAGATCCCCCATGCGGTGGGCTATGATGCCGATTACATGGGTGACCAGGATTTCCTGCAACGGGACCAGCACAACACGATCACCGAATTGTTCTACATGATGGATGCCATCAACCCGGGTGCACTGGTGATCACCCTGGTCGGCCTGGTGTTGATGGTCCTTTGGGAGCGGCCCTTCATCAAGAGGAACCCGGTCCTGAACATAGTGCCCGGCCCGCTGTTGGCTGTCCTTGCAGGGATCGGACTGGCGATCACCTTCACTGGGACCCCCATGCTGGAGGTCGGTGCAGGACATTACGTGGACATTCCGGACCTGAGCTCCTTTGCCGCGCTCCCTCGCTTGGACCTGGCCGGCTTCCTGATGCCCAAGGTGTGGGTCGTGGCGCTGACCATTGCGGTGGTGGCCAGCATAGAGACGCTCCTGTCCGTGGAAGCCACGGATAAACTGGACCCCTACAAACGGACTACCCCCGCCAACCGCGAATTGATCGCTCAAGGTGCCGGCAACTTGATCAGTGGACTGATCGGCGGCATGCCGGTGACCCAGGTGATCGTGAGGAGCTCGGCGAACATCCAGACCGGGGGTCGAACGCGGCTGAGTGCCATCGCACATGGCTTCCTGCTGCTAGGCTGTGTATTGCTGCTCCCTGGTCTCTTGCGCATGATCCCGCTCGCCAGCCTCGCAGCGGTACTGCTCTTGGTGGGGTACAAACTGGTCAAACCCGCACAGATCAAGAGGATCTACCAGATGGGGATCATGCAGTTCCTGCCCTATGTGGTCACCGTGCTCGGCGTGGCGTTCACCGACCTGCTCACCGGTGTGGGATTGGGCATTGCGGTGGCGTTCATCCACATCCTTTGGAAGAATTTCGAGACACCCTTTCATTTCGACCCGGAAGACCACCAACTGGGTGAGCCCATCCGCATCGAATTGAGCGAGGATGTGACCTTCCTGAACAAGGCCAGCATCAAACACACCCTGGAAATGCTTCCCGCCGGAAGCGAGGTGATCATCGATGCACGGCGTTCGGTGCACATGCATCCGGACGTGCTGGAGATCATCGAGGATTTCGAGAGCATCGCTCCGAACAGGGTCATCCAGGTGACCACCATTGGCGTCCACACATTACCACAGCGTCGGATGGTGACCGACAGCGCGCAGAAAATGGTCGCCAAGGCGGCGAATCGGGCGAGGACCTGAGCGCGTCAACAAAGGAACGGTCAGTCACTTCGCTGTCGGGACCATGGGCCCGGTTCGCCTACTTTGTTAGCGGACCAATGACCAAAAGATCGACAACATGAGTACTTCCACCGAAACATTGACCACAAAACAAGTTGCCGACCGCCTGGTCAGCCTATGCCAGGAAGGCAAATTCGAGGACGCCATCCGCGAACTGTACGCTCCGAACATCGTCAGCCTTGAGCCCGAGGGCGGCAACGCCCCCCCGAAGCTTTCCGGCTTCGACAATGTGATCGGTAAGACCAAGCAGTTCAACGAAATGATCGAAGAACATCACGGCGTCAAGGTCAGTGATCCGATCGTGGCCAATGATCACTTCGCCGTAGCCATGGAGGTGGATTGCACCTTCAAAGGCATGGGCAGAATGACCATGAGCGAGATCTGCAACTACAAGGTCCAGGACGGAAAGGTGGTCTGGGAACAGTTCCATTTCTCGGTCCCACCGAAAAGCTGACCCCCACTGACGTATCGGTCGAAGGCCTCCTATCCCGGGAGGCTTTCGTCGTTTCAGGACCTTGGCTCAGTTCGACCACACCGCGTAGCCTTTGCGGCGCAGCTCCAAGGTGAGCCCCTTCTCCACCCGTAGTGCTTCTTCCCGGCTCATCGGATCGATGTGCTGATAAAGGCTGGGGCGCAGATAGAGCCCGTAATTCCTGACGATCGCGGCAGAAAGGTCCTTCCCTTTCCTGCTCAGCGACTGCCGCTTGTGCTGCGCGAAACGTTCCTGGGGGGTCTTGCTGGTCATCCCCACGTACAGGCATTGCAGCACCCCGTTGAACTGGGGGTTGGCGGCCCGGAAACGTGCATGTTCCGAGTACACCTTCCTGGCAAGTTCGATCACATAGACCCGATACAACATATGCGGAGGCTGCGTTGAATGTAGCTCGCAGAACAGGAAGGGGGCCGCCGTTGCACCAAAAAGGCCGATGTGTTCCGAATGGCGGTAATTGTTAGCAGCGGCCCCCAACTCCTGCCAAGTCCCGATGGGTCCTTTCGGCCTCCCCGGAGGGATGCTCCTGAGCTGGCATTCGTTGCCTGACCTGTGACGGACGGTGAACGACCTGAACAGTGGTGCGATCCCTTCCTTTGTGCCATGAACACACGGATCGCCATGGTCACCGGTGCCACATCAGGCTTCGGGGAGGCCACCGCTCGACGCCTGGCAGCAGAAGGCTGGCGCGTCATTCTTACCGGTCGCAGGCGCGATCGTCTGGATGCCCTGCAACGTGAGCTCGAGGGCCTGCATGGGAAGCTCGACGGCCACACTGCTTGTTACCCGCTTCGTTTCGACGTACGCGATAGGGCCGATGTGGGATCCACCATTGCCGCTCTGCCGGAGGAATGGCGTGCCATCGATCTGCTGGTGAACAATGCCGGGCTTGCTGCCGGAATGGACCCCTTGCAAGATGGTGACCCGGAGGATTGGGAGCGGATGCTGGATACCAATGTGAAGGGCCTGCTATGGGTGACACGTGCCGTGGTGCCGGGGATGATCGAACGCGGTAGTGGCCATGTGATCAACATCGGCAGCACGGCAGGGAAGGAAGTCTATCCGAACGGTAATGTTTACTGCGCCACGAAACATGCGGTCGACGCACTGACCAAGGGTCTTCGCATCGACCTGCTTCCTTTCGGGATCAAAGTGACACAGATCGCACCGGGATTGGCAGAAACGGAGTTCAGCCTGGTCCGTTTCCATGGGGATGCCGAACGCGCAGGTCAAGTGTACCAGGGACTGGAACCGCTCCATGCTGAGGATATCGCCGAACTGGTCCACTACGCCGCCAGCGTCCCTGCGCACGTCTGCATCAATGACCTGGTGGTCACCTGTCTCGCTCAAGCGAACAGCACGCAGGTCATAAGGAAGAAGGAGCCACGCTGAACAGTGGCGCGTCGGGAACACTGTGACCGCCCGTTAGCCGACCTGAACGGGTCTGATGGGGCCCTTACCTTAGCGTCCTCACATCATTTGCCATGAAGATCCTGAAATGGGTGGTGATCGTACTGGTAGGCCTCGCGATGTTGGGGTACGCAGGGTTCAGGCTGATGCAGGCCGACACCAAAAAGCACAGTCCTGAGCAGACCGTGGTCTTTCAACAGGATGCCTGGCAGGTGGAGGTGTTCTACAACCGACCATTCAAGAAGAACCGGGAGATATTCGGTTCATTGGTGCCTTTTGGAGAGACCTGGCGCACGGGAGCCAACGAAGCAACGACCTTCACTACCAATGTGGATGTGATGATCGGTTCGCGTCAGCGGCTCGCGGCCGGGAAGTACACGTTGTGGACGGTTCCGGGGGAGAGCAGCTGGAGAGTCGTGTTCAACGACCGCATGTACGGCTGGGGCGTAGGATTCGACGAAAAAGCCAGCAGGAAGCCAGAATACGATGTGGCCGAGATCGAGGTACCTGTGGAGCTCCTCGATGCACCGATCGAGCAATTCACCATCCGCTTCGAGGAAGGTTCTCCAGCGCGAATGGTGTTGGAATGGGACCGGACGCGGGTGGCCGTGGAACTTTGGCCTGCCTGAGCCCGAGCCGCTTCCTAAATTCGCTCACGGCCTTCCATGCAATTCTCCGCAGCCCAGATCGCACAGCTCATCGCAGGTGAGGTAGAGGGCGAACCTTCCGTTCTCGTGCATGACGTGTCCAAGATCGAGGAGGGACGGAAAGGGACGCTCACCTTCCTGAGCAACCTGAAATATGCCGATCACCTGTACCATACAGGAGCCAGTATCGCCTTGGTGGGAATGGATTTCAAACCTGCCCGATCGTTGCCTTCCACGTTGACCCTGATCCGGGTGGCCGATCCGCGGATCGCCCTGGCCCGGCTGCTGGAGCTCAAGGTCGAAGGGATCTATGAGCGGACGGGTGTGGATCCGATGGCCAGTGTGCATCCCCAAGCGACCCTCGGCAGGGAGGTCTATGTGGGCCCGTTCACGCAGGTGGACGAAGGTGCAGTGCTCGGCGATGGCGTGAAGGTGTTCTCCAATTGCCATATCGGTCGGGGCACCGTTATCGGCCACCGTTCACGGATCCACAGCAACGTGAGCATCTATCATGATTGCCGTATCGGCGACCGGTGCACGATCCATAGCGGAACCGTCATCGGTTCGGACGGTTTCGGCTTCCAGGAGGATGACCAGAAGCAATGGAGGAAGCTGCATCACGTGGGCAACGTGGTGATCGAGGACGACGTGGAGATCGGTGCCAGCTGCACCATTGACCGGGGTACCATGGGTAGCACCTTTTTGCGCACCGGGGTGAAGCTGGATAATCTGATCCAGATCGCACACAACGTGGACGTGGGCGCTCACACGATAATCATCAGCCAGACCGGCATCGCGGGAAGTACCCGGATCGGAAGGCACTGCAGGATCGGAGGTCAGGTGGGCATAGTAGGCCATCTGCGCATCGGGGACCGGGTGAGCATCGCTGCGCAAAGTGGTGTGTCGACCGACCTCCAGGATGATTCCTTGGTGCAGGGAAGCCCCGCCTTCGACATCGGGCCATACAAACGCAGTTACGTGGTATACCGTGGACTGCCGGAACTTAAACGGCGCATCGACGACCTCGAGAAGGAACTTGCCGCGCTGAAAGACATGCAAGAACGATGAGCGACAAGCAACGCACATTGGCAAAGGCCGTCGAGGTGGAGGGCGTGGGCCTCCATACCGGAGAAAAAGCGACCCTGACCATGCGACCGGCAGAGGAAGGTCACGGGTACAAATTCCAGCGCATGGACCTGGAAGGCAAGCCCATCGTGCCTGCGGATGCGGACCTGGTGGTGACCACCGAACGTGGCACCACACTGGAGAAAGGCAATGCCCGCGTGTACACCAGCGAACATGTGCTTGCCGCATTGTACGGCATGCAGGTGGACAACGCGCTGATCCAGCTTACCGGTCCCGAACCGCCGATCATGGACGGCAGCAGCAAGCCCTTCGTGGAGGCGATCGTAAAGGCCGGCATCGTCGAACAAAAGGCGGAACGCGAGTACTTCACGCTGACCGAGAACCTCTACTACGAGGACACCGACCGCGGGATCGAGATGCTGGGGGTCCCCACACCGGGTGGTGAGTTCCGGCTCACGGTAATGGTGGATTACAAAAGCCCGGTCCTCGGTACGCAGCACGCCAGCATGTACAACATCGGGGAATTCCAGGACGAGATCGCCCCGTGCCGCACCTTCGTGTTCCTCCGGGAATTGGAACAATTGGCCAAGGCGGGGTTGATCAAGGGCGGCGACCTGGACAACGCCATCGTGCTCGTGGAACGGGAGAATGTTTCCAAGGAGGAGTTGGATGAACTGGCCAGGGTCCTGGGCCGTGAGGAACATCAAGTGGAGGTGAAGGGCCGGGGAGTCCTGAACAATACTGAGCTGAAATTCCTGAACGAACCTGCTCGCCACAAGCTTCTGGACATTGTCGGGGACCTTGCCTTGGTGGGCATGCCCATAAAAGGCCACATCCTCGCCGCAAGGCCCGGTCACTATGGCAATGTGGCCTTCGCGCGGATCATCAAGGACATCATCCGCAAGCAGAAGAAAGGCACTGCGTTCCATGTGGACCTGAACGCAACGCCGGTGTACGATGTGAACGACATCAGCAGAATGCTGCCTCACCGGTACCCGTTCCTCCTGGTGGATAAGATCATCTCCATCACGGACAAGGAGATCATCGGCGTGAAGAACGTGACCATGAACGAGCCGTTCTTCCAGGGCCACTTCCCAGGGAACCCGGTCATGCCCGGGGTGCTGCAGGTGGAGGCGATGGCACAGGTCGGAGGCATCTTCGCCTTGAGCCAGGTGCCGGACCCCGAGATGTACACCACCTACTTCCTGAAGATCGATGGTGTCAGGTTCAAGAAAAAGGTGCTACCCGGGGATACGATCGTGTTCAAGCTGGACCTGCTCACTCCCATCCGACGAGGTATCGTCCACATGAAGGGCGTCGGCTATGTGGCAGGCCAGCCGGCCATTGAAGCAGAGATGATGGCCCAGATCGCCAGGGACAAGGCCCCCGCGGTCGAGCAGCCGGTCAAGGCCAAAGCACCGGTCGCATGAGCATCAGCCCGCTCGCTTCCGTCCATCCGGACGCCCGCATCGGCAAGGATGTGGTCATCGAGCCGTTCTCCACCGTTGCAGCTGACGTATCCATCGGTGATGGCACCTGGGTGGGACCGAACACCACGCTCATGGATGGTGCCCGCATCGGAAAGCAGTGTCGCATATTCCCCGGTGCTGTCATCAGTGCGATTCCGCAGGACCTGAAGTTCGCAGGGGAAAGAACGACCGCAGAGGTGGGTGATGGCACGACGGTGAGGGAGTGCGTAACCATCAACCGCGGAACGGCGGACCGCATGCGCACCGCGGTCGGGGCGAACAGCCTGCTGATGGCCTATGTGCACCTGGCGCATGATTGCATCGTGGGCGACAACGTCGTGATCGCGAACAGCGTGAACCTGGCCGGGCATGTCACCATCGATGACTGGGCCATCCTGGAAGGCAATGTGGCGGTCCAGCAGTTCATGCACATCGGGGCGCACAGCTTCATAGCCGGGGCCAGCCTGGTGCGGAAGAACGTGCCGCCTTTTGTGAAGGCCGCCCGGGAGCCCTTGAGCTACATCGGCGTCAACGTCGTCGGCCTGCGGCGCCGCGGTTTCAAGGATGATGCCATCGCGCGCATCGAGGACATCTACCGTGAGATCTTCGTGCGGAACACCAACGTGGAGCGGGCCGCCGCCCAAGTGGAGCAGACCATGCCGGCCAGTCCCGAGCGCGGGCTCATCCTCGATTTCATCCGGAACAGCCCGAAAGGGATCATGCGCGGATTGGCTGATTGACCAGGACGGCCGGTGGCATTCGCCATGGAGATCACCTTCCAGCACGTCGGCAAGCGATTCGGGAATGAGCTGGTCGCTCAGGATATCGACCTGCAGATCGGTCAGGGCGATCGGCTGGCGATCCTGGGTCCCAACGGAAGCGGAAAGAGCACCCTGCTTCGTCTGGCAGGAGGCTTCATCACCCCCACGATCGGGACCATTTCCTACCGCCTGAACGGTACAGCGGTCCCACCCGAACTGGTATACCGGCACATGAGCCTTGCGGCTCCATACCTGGGATTGTACGAAGACCTGCGCCTGGAAGAGGCCATCGACCTTCACGCCCGATTCAAAGCGTTCAGGAGCGGTGTCCAGGCCGGTGATGTTCCGGCTATTGCCCTCCTGGAACAGGCCCGTCACAAGGCCATCCGGGACCTGAGCAGCGGAATGCGACAGCGCCTCAAGCTGGCCCTGGCGATCTTGAGCGACACCTCCCTGCTCCTGCTTGATGAGCCCGCGAGCAACCTGGATGCCAACGGCATTGCCTGGACCCAGGAGCTCCTGAAGGAACACCTGGACGGCCGCACCCTGCTGATCGCCAGCAACCGGCAGGCGGAGGAAACAGTGCATTGCACATCGCAATACGAGGTATTGCCTTCCTGAGCAAGGAATTACCTTCGCAGCCCTATTCGAGACCCATGGCTACGACCAGCGACATCAGTGTAGGTGCCTACATCCGTTTCAACGGTGATATCTGCCAGATCATGGAATGGATGCACCGCACACCGGGCAACCTGCGTGCCTTTTACCAAGCCAAGATGCGGAACCTGCGCAATGGCAAGCTGGCAGAGAACCGATTCCGCTCCGGCGAGACCATCGAGCTGTTGCGCGTGGAGGTGCACGACCTGCAGTATTTGTACCGCGATGGCGACAACCTGGTATGCATGGACCAGGAGACCTTTGAGCAGAAATACATCGGCGTGGAACACTTCGGTGAGGCCCTCAAGTTCATGAAGGAGGAAATGATCGTGCAGGTCGGCTTCGAGAGCGACGTGGCCATCTTCGCCCGTCCACCCAAGACCGTGGAACTGGTCGTGACCTATACGGAGCCTGCCGTGAAAGGCGATACCAGCAACAAGGTGCTCAAGGCCGCTACGGTGGAAACAGGGGCCGAGGTACAGGTTCCCATTTTCGTGGAGGAAGGCACGGTGGTGCGTATCGATACCGAGACCGGTGCCTACATGGACCGGGTGAAGAAGTAGGGCCGGGCCGTCTTCTGTGACAGTATAGTTCCGATCCGTCCAGGGTGGGTCGATGTGTACCGTTCCGAAAGGCTTTCCTGTGGACCGGTCAGGGGTCATTCCACCCGGTGAGCGTGGAGGATGTACGCCGTCCTTCGGCATGTTCGCCGCCAATTACCTTTGACCAACAGCCTTTCCTGTGGAACTGCATCCTCCTCAGCGTGCCGACGAACTGGCCCGAAGCATCGGCGCCAAAGCCATGGGCCAGAGCGACCTGCTGGTCACTGGTCTCAATGAGATCAACCGCGTAGGTCCGGGTGACCTGGTGTACGTGGACCATCCGAAATACTACGCCAAAGCCCTGAACAGTGCAGCTACGACCGTGCTGATCAATAAGGAGGTGGACGTGCCCGAAGGCAAGGCGATCATAGTCTCTGATGACCCGTGCAGGGACTACAACCGGCTGATGGAACGCTTCATGCCCCGACCGGGCTGGAACAGAGATGATGTGTCCATTGGCGAAGGTTCGGAGGTGCATGAGAGCGTGACCATCGGACCCCACGTGCGCATCGGCAGGGACTGCCTCATCATGCCGGGTGTGGTGCTGTATGCCCACACCACCATCGGCGACCGGACCATCATTCATGCGAACACCGTCATTGGCGCGGACCCGTTCTACTTCAAAAAGCGTGCGACCGGCTATGACAAGATGGTCCCTGGCGGCAGTGTGGTGATCGGGGACGATGTGGAGATCGGCGCCTTGTGCACGATCGATCGAGGGGTCAGCGCGGATACGCGGATCGGGAAAGGAACGAAGATCGACAACCACGTACAGGTCGGTCATGATACGATCATCGGCGAGCGCTGCCTGTTCGCTGCCCACGTGGCCATTGCAGGCGCGGTGGTCATCGAGGACGATGTGACCCTCTGGGGCCAGGTCGGTATTCCCAGCAAGCTGCGCGTGGGCAAAGGGGCCGTGATATTGGGGCAGAGCGGCATCATGTCCTCAGTGGAAGGGGGCAAGAGCTACCTGGGATCACCTGCCACCGAGGCTCGACAGAAATTGCGGGAGATCGCCTCGATGGCCAGGCTTCCCGACCTGATCAAGAAATTGGAGGACTGAGCCATGACCCGCCTGGACCGGCTGACCGAGCGATTGGACCTGAAGGAGTTCCAATTGCGGGCCCTGCTCGAGGTCACACGGGCCATCAACGCCAACGTGGAGCGTCAGGCCTTGCTGGACCTGTTCCGCGATATCGTGAGCAACGAGCTGGGCATCACGCGCTTGATGCTGTTCGAACGGGTCGAAGGCTGGGAATGTGTCCTGTCGTATGGTGCGTCGGAACGGGACAGGGCCATCGATGTGGAGCAGGCGTTCGGCAGCTTTCCTGACATCCGGTTGATCGGACCCGAGCAGGAACAACGCATGGCGGGTTTTGACATCGCCGTGCCGGTGTTCCACAACGATCGTGCGATCGCCTTCCTGCTGATCGGGGACATCGACGACGAGGAGCAGAAGATGAGCCCTTCGGTGAAGCACTTGAACTTCATCCAGACCCTGACCAACATCATCATGGTCGCTTTGGAGAACAAGCGCATCGCCGAACAGGCCCTGCTGCGGGAACGGGACAAGCGCGAATTGGAGCTTGCCGCCGAGATGCAGAGCATGCTGGTCCCGAAGGAGCTGCCCGATGAGGAATTGTTCCGCGCCGCAGCCTGGTACCTGCCGCATCATCAGGTGGGTGGCGATCACTACGACATCATTGAACGCGGCGACGAGAAAGTGCTGGTCATCGCCGATGTGTCAGGAAAAGGCATGGCGGCAGCCTTGGTCATGTCGAACTTTCAGGCGACCCTGCGCGCCTTGGTCCAGTATTCCGAGGATCCGCTGGACGAGTTGGTCCATGACCTCAACGACAAGGTATACCAGAGCGCCCGCGGCGAGCGCTTCATCACCCTGTTCATCGCTCAGCTGAACGTGCGCACAGGGGCCATGCGCTTTGTGAACGCCGGCCACAACCCTCCCCTGCTTTATGATGGCCGGTCGGTCCATGAATTGAAGACCGGGAGCATCGCACTTGGCATGATGCCCAAACTTCCGTTCCTGCAGGTCGGTGAGGTATCCCTGTCCAAAGGCAGCACCATGCTCTGTTACACCGATGGCCTGATCGAGCAGGAGGATGTTCACGGTACGGACCTCGGCACGGAACCGCTTGTGCACGCACTGAAGGACCTTCACATTTCCGGACCAGCTGCGGTGAACGAAGGCATCATTGCCACCTTCGAGGCACATCGTTCGACACAGCCTTACCTCGACGACATCGCCCTCTTGACCTGTCAGCTGCGCTGAAGCGTTCCCGGCTCGGACAGACGGCGGTACTTCAGGTCGTACAGCACGATGATGGCTGTGAACAACCAGAACGGCACCGAGGCTTTGTCGGTATCCAGAAAGTTGTTGAGCGCACCGTGCAGGTAGTACGTGACCAGTCCGAGAAAGGCCGACTGCATCACCAGGCGATCATCGCCGGGAGGCATCCTTCGGTAGAGGCGAAGGGCGACCAAGGCGGTCACCACGACCAAGAGCACCATGAGCAGGCCGCCCGGTAGTCCCTGTTCGGCAAGTGGCCCCAGGTATTCGCTGTGCGCATTGCCCTGGCTGCCGAAATTGGTGCTGATGATGGTACGGTCGGCGCTGGCCTGGAAGGGTGCATACTGGAACATGTAGGTCCCCGGGCCCCATCCGAAGAACGGCCGTTCCTCGAACATCCGCAGGGCCGAGTTCCAGCGGTTTATCCGCTCCAGGTTGGACGCATCGGAACTGATGTTCGAGATGGAACTGACGTGCTCGGCCAGGTCATCGCTGCTTTCATCGCGATTGCGCTCCAGGGCGATGGTGATCCGTTCCTCGTTGATCCAATAGGTCCCTCCCCCCACCAGAAGCAGCAGCCCCAGGACCCATACCGGGATGCGCAGGCGCATGACCAGCAGCATGCCCAAGGCGCCGGCCAGGCTCACCCAGGCAGCCCGGGTGAAGGAGAAAACCAGTCCCGTGGTGAACAGCACCAGGAGGAACCAGGCGACCCCTTTCCGCGTGCGGGAGTAAACCGGCATGACAACCGCCGCCAGCAAAAAGGGCAGAAAGAAAGCAATGATGGCCCCGTAGCTCGTATGGTCCTTGAAGAACGGCCACATCACCCAGTGCGCCGGATCATGGGCAAAGGCGTACATCCCATGATGTCCGAGGGTGTAGAGTATCACGATGGCCATGGCCGACAGGAACATCCAGAACACCCTGTGCATGTACCGGGTATCGGCCATCAAACGCGAACCCAGGAAGTACAGCGAGACCACGAACCAGAGCCGGGCGGCGAGGTACTTGACGCTGACCACCGGCATTTCGCTGGGCACGATGCAGGCGAGCATCCACACAAGCTGGGCCACGATGATCGCCGTGATCGGATGACGCAGCACGCCGGCATCCACCACACCACGCTCCATGGCCATCTTCATCAGGAACAATACCGTGAGCCCCACCATGAGCGGTTCCGTGGGCAGACTGATGCCGATGCCCCCAAGCTCCAACTGCTCCAGGTTGATGCTTAATGGAGTGGCGAACACAATGAAGAGCAGCACTTTCTCCGCCGCACTGATCGCCCCCCAGACCACCAGCAATACCGCCGGCAACAGCGGCAACCAGAAGAACTCGTTGGCCATCAACACCATATTGACCGCCACAAAAAGGAGGCAGACCACAAGGACCCAATTGGCCTTGAAGGCTTGTACCATCAGCTACGCTGTTGTTCCCGCCAGACAAGCAACAGGAAGGCCAGGAAGAATGCGGAAGCGGTCGTCAGCAACACGATGAGCCAACGTACCGGGAACACCTTCTTGTCGGAGATCTCCGGGTACTGGATCATGTTGGTGTAGGTCAGCTCCTTCTCCACGTCCATCCGGGCTTTCTCATACTCGTTCAAGCGACCGACGTAGTTCCCGCGGAACATGTTGCTCAGGTCGGTCAGGTAACGGAACTCCCCCCCCTTCTCACCCAGGGCCTTCAGCATCGATCGGGCTTCTTCCTTACTGGCGGAAGGGGTACCCGGAGAAGCGAGCATGCGCATGTAGCCGCGGGTCACCTCCTCGGTCTGGGCATCGTAGTTCAGCAGACCGGTCTCTGCGCGTAAGGCGCTCAGACGTGCTTCCACGGAATCCAACTTGCGCTTCTCCACACCCAATTCCCGTTGCGCGATGAGCAAAACCTCCTCCGACTTCTCCCGTTGTAAGCGTCTCGCGAGCAGGTCGGTCTGGTCCAGGAGCTCCTGCACCATGTCCCTGGCCCTTCTCGGATCCTCGTCCACGATCTCGATCTGGACCGACTCGTAACGGGTCTTGCTGATCTCCACGCGATCGGAGAACTCGCTGTAGAGGTAGAAGTAACCTGCAGGCTCCGTCGTATCGATGTCATAGTGCCGGGCCAGGTCGAACTTCTTGATCAGGCTGTCGCGGATGCTGTTGCTCTCGACCAGCTGCAACAGTTGATCCGTGCGCGTCTCGATGGAGTACGTCGTGAGATTCACCGGATAAACGATGGCCGATGAGCGGTAGCGCGGCTTGATGAAGGTGGGTCCGCTGAATACAGCGGAAAGCACGATCGCCCCGACCGATACCGCAGCCAGCATCCGCCAGTTCCGCTTGGCCAGGTGGTAGTAGCCTTGAAAGGAAAGTTCACTTCCCATGATGCACGCGGATCTTCTTGACGTTCTCCTGCACCACGATCAGCAACAAGGCGAGCAGGAAGGCGCTGATGGTGCTGACCGCCATCACCAACCACCGGACCGGATAGCTCTTCTTGTCGGCGGGCTGCGCCTTGTTCACCACGAACTTGTGGGGCATGTCGCTCTTCAGGTCCACCTCGGCCTTCTCCAACTTGTTCCGCAGTAAGCTCAGCCGGTACACCTCGTTCGAATGCTTCTGCTGCAGCGTGACGTAAGGACCACCGTACTTGGCCAGGACCGCGAAACGATCCTCGAACTCCTTCACGGCCCGGTTGTCGCCCTTCACGATGGCCACACCCAGGTATTCGTTGAAGCGTTCGGTCTGGCTGTTGTAATCGTGCACGCCCAGCCCACGTAGCACGGTCATGCTGTCGTCGATCAACGCGATGTCACGCTCAAGCGCTTCCACCTTCTCCTGCACCAATCGGAAACCCTTCACCGCACGCTCCCGGCTCATGGCGCTCCAGACGGAATCGACCTGATCCGCGATAAAGTTGGCGATCAATGCGGCTGTGTCCGGCTGTGGATGGAGCACTTCCACCCGCACACTGCCGAACTTGGTGTACTCAAAGGTGATATGGTCCTCGAAGGCCTCGATCAACTTCGTCCGCCGGTACCGGGTGTCCGCTGGTATCCGAAAGGCCTTGTCTAGCTGGAAAGCTTCGATCGTCCGGTCGCGCACCTGATCGGACCCAAGCAACTGGAGCAGATGCTCGGCATCCTCCTCGTCGCCCAAGGCCAGGATATCATCCCGTCCGGTGGCCATCTCGCTCAGCAGGGCCTTGGAGGCCGAGTTGGTGATGGCCGGGAACATGATCACCTCGCTCTTGAACAGGGGGCGAATGGCGAATGCGGCGATCAAGCCGGTGAGCATGCCCAAAAGCGTGATCCCGATGATCAGTTTCCGTCGGGCCCATAGAAAGAGCACCAGATCGAACGAATCGACCGGCTCCTGCTGTGTTCTGGCTGTCATGCGTCGCTGAAAGAGGGCCAAAAGTAACGCATGCCCCCGCTACGCGCCCTTCCAGGAACGGCCGAGCATCCGCAGATCATTGACCCGCACCAGACCGGAAAAGCCAACCCCGAGCAAGGCAGCGACGAACACCACGCTGCAATTGATGAGCAGACCAAGTTCCATGCGATCCGCGACCAGGCCGACCCCCACCAGCAGGAACAAATAAGCCGCAGGTCCCGTTAAGCCCTTCACCCCGGGCCATAGGACGAACTTGTAGGATGCGAGCCAAACCTGGGCCAGCGCCGTACCCGCCTGGGTGATGAGGCTGGCCCACGCTGCTCCCAGCGGTCCGTGGACCGGGATCCACCAAAGATTCAGGCCGATGTTCAATACCATGCCGGCACCAGCGATCAGGTTCAGCCTGCGCAGATCCCCGGCAGCGGTCAGGAGCGTCCCGTAAACGTAAGTGGTACACACTGCCACGAAGCAGACCATCAGGATGGCAAAGACCGGGGCTGAGTGCTCTGTGTGCAAGGAATAACGCAGATCCATGATAGGTCCTGCCTGGACCACGCCGAGAACAGCCAGAGGCAGCGTACCGGCCCAGACCAGGCGCATGCCCATGCCGCTTAGAGGCCGCACCGGAGCCGACTCCTTCAACATGCGGCTGAACATCGGCAGCAACAGGCCCGCCATCAGGTAGCCCAACATGTTCAGCGCTTCGAAAAAGCGGAACGCCTGTGCGTAGATCCCCGCCTGCAAGGCCCCGTCAGGCAGCAAGCGCTCCAGCATGATGGTATCGGTCCGGTAATAAAAGGTCATCAGCAGGATCAACAAGGCATAGGGCATGCTCTGTCGCATGATGTCCTTGGCGAACCGGGTATCGAAGCGAAGGGAAAGCCCGCCCGTGCGCTTTCGGACAAGGAGCAGGACCACCACTGCCGTGACCCCGTAAGCTGCGGTCTGTGCCCACACGAACCACTCGATGCGGAACGCCGTACCCGATGCCCTGCCCCACAAAAGCCATCCAACGATCCCGATCAGCAGGGCGCGATCCAAGACGCTCATCACGCTGTCCTGTGCGAAGCGTTGGGCCGCGGCGATGTTGCTGCGTAAGTATTGGATGGTGGCCACCAGGGCCTGGTTCAGCAACAGCCAGGCGAAGAGCACCAGGGAACTCGCTCCGTATCCGAGGGTGATGGCCACTACCAGAGAAACCGCGGCATAGAACAGCACCAGCAGGAAACGCACCCCCAGGATACCAGTGACCTGCTCGCGCATCCGGTCCTCGTGCTGGGCGATGTGCCGGGTATTGTAGTTGGTGATGCCCAGGTCCAGCAGGATGTTCAGCAGGAAACTGAGGCTCAGCAGTGCCGCGTACCCGCCGTACACCCCGGCACCGACGGCTTCCTGCACACCGGCATCGATGCCCAGGATGTAGAAGGGCTTCACCAACAGGTTCAGCACCAGCACCAGGGCCAGGTTGCGCAGGAAGGTGCCTTGCATGCGGCACGAAGGTCTGAAAAGTAGCACGCTTACGAACAGGTGGCATTGGGCGGTGGGCGGACCCATCATCCTCCTCAACGTGTTCACGAGGAGTTGTTCGACCTCAGGGGACGCAACGACCTGATCTTATCATTCAGTATCTGGTCTCGCAAGAATGGGATCGCTTCGGCCCTTCAGGCCTCGCGAACGCGTGCGGGCATGGACAAGACGTTCCCACGCAGCAGAACCCATCACGCCTCTGCAGTGAACCCACTGTCATTGCGAGCGCAGCGAAGCAGCCGCTTTCAACTTTCCAATTTCCTCTTTCATCTTTCACTTCCCCTCCGACCTTTGCCCGATGCGCATCGCCGTGAACACCCGATTGTTGCTCCCCGGCAAATTGGAAGGGATCGGTTGGTTCGCGCACGAGACTTTGTCGCGCATAACCCGCGACCATTCGGAGCATGAGTTCCACTTCCTGTTCGATCGTTCCTTTGACGAGCAGTTCATCTACGCGAGGAACATCAAACCGCACGTGGTGCCCCCTCCCACCCGGCATCCGCTGCTGTACCGCTTTTGGTTCGGCGTGCAGATCCCACGCATGCTGCGAAAACTGAAAGCCGATGTGTTCCTGTCCCCGGATGGTTTTCTGAGCCTGGGCACAAGCATCCCCCAACTGCCGGTGATCCACGACCTGAACTTCGAGGCGTTCCCGGAGGACCTGCCGCGTGCCTATCGCAACTACTACCGCCATTACTTTCCGCGCTTCGCCAAAAAGGCGTCGCGGATCGTCACCGTCTCGGAGTTCAGTGCAGCAGACATCGCCACGCGCTATGGGGTGCCACGCGAGCGCATCGATGTGGTACACAACGGAGTCAGTGAGGTGTTCCGACCCAGCACGGAGGACGAGAAACGAGCTGCTCGAGAACGCTATGCGCAGGGCGCGCCCTACTTCATCTGTGTCGGCAGCCTGCATCCGCGCAAGAACATCGCCCGCCTGCTCCTTGCCTTTGATCGGTTGGCGACCACTGAACGGGAGGTCCGGTTGGTGATCGTCGGCGAGAGCTTCTGGTGGGATGCCCGGATGAAGGAGGCCTGGGAGCAGGTAAGCGCCAAAGACCGTGTCCTTTTCACGGGGCGCTTGGCCCAGCGGGAACTGCGCGATGCCTTGGGTGGGGCCACCGCCCTGGCCTATGTGAGCTACTACGAAGGCTTCGGGATACCGGTCGCCGAGGCCATGCGCTGTGCCGTTCCGGTGGTGGCGGCCAGGGCGACCAGCCTGCCTGAGGTGGCCGGTGATGCGGCCGTGTATTGCGACCCCTTCGATATTGCCGACATGGCTGCATCCCTGGAACGGGTCCTGAACGACAGCGCGCTTTGCGAACAGCTTGGACGTGAAGGGACCCGGCGCTCCGCCCGATACACGTGGGATCGCACTGCGGAAGGACTGTGGAACAACCTTGAGAAACTGCTATCCTCGCCCTGATGCCGAACCTGACCGAAAACCTGGGATCCGTCCATGCCCCTGCGCTCCTGTTTCCGAACCGGCCAGCTTGAAGCAGGTTGTGACGAGGCCGGCCGGGGTTGTCTCGCCGGTCCGGTGGTGGCTGCGGCGGTGATCCTGCCACCGCGGGTCCGCCTACCCGGCTTGGACGATTCCAAAAAACTGAGCGAGCCTCAACGGGAGGAGCTGGCACCGTTGATCAGGATGAAGGCCCTCGCTTGGG
>JAGQVN010000256.1 GCA_020437905.1 Flavobacteriales bacterium | reverse complement strand
AGCCACCGGCCCGCCCGGCATGGCGTCGTAATGACCACAGAGAATGACCCGGCGTTCCGGGTACAGGCTGCCTTGTTTCACCGCCAGGATATTCTCTCCGGTACCTCCGCTGAATACCTGGACTTGCGGCACATAACCCCATTCAGCCAATCGCTGCTCCAACAGGTCCGCGGCGATGGGATTCCCTGCAGCCAGCTTATGGCGGCTCACGATGGTGACCGGGCCGCTGCCAACATCCACAGGCACCTCACCTGAAAGCTCACCCACAAAATGGACCAAGGAATCCAGGTCCATGGCATCCACAGCGCTTTGGACGACCGGGTACTGTGCCAGGGCTGCCATCGGAAGGACCATTGCGCAGTAACACACGCAGGCAGCCCATCCGATCCTACTGATCACCGAGCTCGGATGTGAGTGCATACACATCGTGCTCAGAAAGAGACGACCTTTTCCGTGAAGCTGCGTTCCCGGGTCCTGAATGTGACCAGGAAGGTCCCACCGCCCCTCGGGAGTTCGATCCGATAATGACGCTTGCCCGTGACAGGGCGGGCCACTGTTCGGCCGTTCAGGTCGTGGACAATGATCTCCTCCACACGTTCATCCACGCGATCGATCCGAAGCACACCATCGAACACCGGATTGGGATACATCAATACTCCCAGTTCACGAAGATCATCGATGCCCACGGACAAGTCCGTGAAGGAGGTCTCGCTGATCAGGACCGGGGCTGGTTCTTCGTTCTCATACATGACCCGGAACGTATCGATCTCCGGACTGTTGAAGGCGAACATCTCATCCAGCCAACGGGGTGGCACGGATTGGTACCAGAACTTCACATGTACCTGGATCTGATCGGTATAGCCGTTCATGGGGACCCGATAATGCACGACATCGCCACCATTGCCTTCGACCCCGAGCTCATCGCGGTTGAAATCCAGGTCAGAAGCGGGCACTCCTGCGATCACGGTCGTATCGTATGCGAAATGGGTCGTCGAGAACCCGGACGGGACCAGGCGATTGTCCTTGAGCGGCACATCCGCGCGCTCGAGCACCGTGGTCTTGTTCCCGTTCACGTCTCCCATGACCATCTCATAGATCTGCGCCTTGTCCGGATGATCGATCACATCATAATGTGGTTCCCACTCCGCATCATGCCCGATGATGGACCAGGTCTCATCCCATCCCCCACTGCGGAACAGGGTGTCACCCATGGCATTGGTCACCACCAGTTCCACGAACGCCCTACGGGCCGGATAGCCGGATGGGAACTTGTGACCGACGAGGTTGGTCAGTGAAACATCGATGTAAGCGGTATCGGCCGTTCGGTCCACTACCTGGGCCTGCATGTCCAGGCTGTTCTGCTGAAGCAGCAGGAGGGTACGCTCAATGGTGCTGTCGAACTGGGCGGCAGTGGCCGAGAGGCCCAATGTTACGCGGTTGTTCTTCAGCAGGTTCAGCATGAACGTGTTCGCACCAGCGAAGTAATGCAGTCCATACGGAGAGCGCCGATCCAGGAACGTATAGTTGGCACTGATCACCACGGAATCGGTAACACGCGGCACATGACAGCCCTGGCACGAGATGCCATCGATGTGCTCGTTGGTATTGAAGTCGCTGTTCAACCATTCGTGATAGGTGGCCTGCTCGACGAAGGTGCCCCCTGTCAAATTCCCGGCCAGGTCGGCTGTTTCCGTGATCAGTGTATGGCAGCTGGCACATAGCCCGGCATCGTTGATATGTTCGCCATGGAGCGGCGTGTAACCCACGAAGGAGGTCATGGGAGCTCCGAAGATGTTGTCGCTGTATGGGCCGTACAGTGGTCTACCGAGCAGATCGAACTTCATATTCCCTGAGTTCAACTTGCCTATGCTGTCCGCCGATTGGATATGACAGGCTACACACGATACCCCATCCAATGCCACGGGATCCTGCACCATCTCGGAGATGGAGTACGGACCACCACCGGTCAAGTATTTATCGTGCCTGCCCATGGGAGCATGGCAGGATGTGCACTTGTCCTCCAAGCCGACCTGATGGGCCGGGTTGACCAGGACCTCATGGCTCACTTTCGCACGCCACAAGGGGTCATGCGCACTGTTCGCCATCATGGTGCTCCGCCAATGATCCACCGGATTGATGTCAGCCCCTTCGTCCGACACATTGGCAAAACCATTGAAGTCAAAGCCATGACAGCCCTCGCAATTACCACTGGCCATGAAGTGGGTATTCTGCCCTCCAGGCAGACCCGTACCTCGTTGGAAGGCTTCCATTTCCTCTGCGGAATGGTAGGCATACGCCTTTTCCGGACCCCTGGACCATGCCAGAAAAGCATAGACCGTTCCCAGCAGCAGCACTGCCACGGAGGTTCTCCCAATGATCTTCCTGTTTCCCATGTATTGCTGATCGCTCACGGAGTGCAATTTACGCGATGCATGTTCGCATCACGAGGCCGGAAAAGGGGCATTCTTGACCCGACCAGCACGGGATCAGCCTCCGCATGCCCGCCATTCGGCCATCACCACGGCCATCAGCGACCGAATGTGCTGCTGACCAAGGTCGAATCGGGTACCTGCAGCCTCATAGATCTCGGGCAATGTGCGCGTGTATCCCAAGGAAAGGGCCTGCTTGAACTTATCGATGGCGGCCAGCGGATCCTTCCGATAGGATGTCCAGACCCCAAGCGCTCCGAGCTGCGCGATCGCGTACTCGATGTAGTAGAAGGGAACTTCGAAGATGTGCAATTGCTTGTGCCAGAGCGTTGCTCGCTGCTCCTCCAGGTCTGTCCAATCCACCACTCCGGTGCTGAACCGCTCATGGGTCTTGGTCCACAGCTCATGTATCGCCTGAGCCGGGAGGCCCCGCTCCGTATAGATCTGGTGCTGAAAGGCATCGACAGCGGCCACCCACGGAAGGACGGTGATCACGCGTTCCAATTGATCGCGTTTAGCGCGCCGCAGGTCCTCCTCCCGCTCATAAACAAGGTGCCAGTGGTCCATGGTGAGCAGCTCCATGGTCATGCTCGCAAGTTCAGCCACTTCACTGGGGAACTGCTTCTGACCGGTCAATGGCAATGGATGGCTGAGGAAGGAGTGAACGGCATGTCCCCCTTCATGCATCATCGTGACCAGGTCATCGTGTGTGCCGACCGCGTTCATGAAAATGAACGGGACCCCGGTCAGGTAAAGGGGATAGTTGTACCCTCCGGGTGCCTTGCCCTTCCTGCAGGCAAGGTCCAGGGCACCCATGCGCTGCATGATCTCCAGGTCCTCGGCGAACGAGGGGTCCACCTTCCGGAATACCTGAACGGCAAAGTCGAGGAGCTCCTCCGAATGCTTGAACGGTCTCAATGGTGGTCTGCCATCGGGGTCCACAGCAAGGTCCCATGGACGAAGCACCTCCAGTCCCAGATCCGCCCGACGTCGACTTTCCAACTCGGCCACCACAGGCACCACTTCCTGAACGACACTATCATGGAAGGCCATCGCATCCTTCGGATCATGGTCGAAGCGCCCCAGGGCCTTGTACATGTAGTCTCGAAAATCCACTTCACCCGCATTAAGAGCCACCTGGTGGCGCTTGGCGACCATCTCCTGGAACAACGCGTCCAACCGATCCCTGTCCACAGCCCTGCGCTCGGCAAGCTTTCGGAACACGGTTTCCCGTAGCTGCCGGTCCGTGGTCTCGAGCAGCGCGGCGGCTTCCGGAGCAGTGATCTCCCGACCGTCGTGTGAAATGGTGACCGCACCCATGATCTCGCCGTACCGTTGTCCGAGCTCACGCAGTTCGGCAAGGAGGATCACATTCTCCTCACGGAACAGCTCCAATTGCCCGCGAACGGTCCTCAGGTAGATCCGGTAGCCTTCCTCCTTCTCGAGCTCGGGCAGTGCAGGGCTGGCTACCAATTTTCGGTTCAAGCGATCGTTCCATCGCTCGATCTCCGGGCGCACCTGCAGCGCGAATTCCTGGTAGGCCTCGGAAGCACCGATGTCCGCCGTATCAAGGGTGGTCCGGATGTAACGAACTGCCTCTTCCTGGGAAACAGAGGCCTCCAGTTCACTGCGCTCCAGCAGCCATCGCTTCAGTGGTTCGAGGCGATCGATATCCGCGCGATCCAACCGCTCAAAGGCCGAACGAATGGCCTCCAGGGAACCTGCCGAAGCGCGATCCGGCAGTAGGACGGGGATATCCAGGACCTGGGCCTCAGCCACCGCGTTGGGAACCCTTGCGAACTGTCGTGCTCTTCGCCTTTCCGGACCCTCCTTTGGGTGCGGCGGGCTTCTTGTCCGCCGAAGCGGCTTTTTTGGCGGCCTTAGCCCCTTTGGCTGGGGCTTTCTTGGCCCCCTTCTTGGCCTTCTCCTGTTCCTTCTTTTCGCCTTCAGCCTCCTTAAGGAGGGACTCAAACGTGCCACTGCTCAACAGCAGCTTATACCAACTGAAGAACTTTCGAAGATCGGAGGCATAGATACGTTCCTTGTCATGGTCAGGAAGGACCTCACCCAATTTGGCCCACAAGGTCCCCTCTTCCCCTTTCGGATCCAGAGCTTCCTTGTCCTTGTCCTGTTCATAGAGCTTGGAAAGGACCTCCTTCAACGGAACATCCTCGCCAGTGGTGAACATGCTGATCTCGTCCAGGGAACTGACCTGCATGCTGCTATGAACAGGTACCCGCTTGCCATCGATCAACGACTCGGCGATGACGGCCTGGCGTCCCTGGGCAATGACACGGAACAATCCGGGTCTACCGGAAACTGAGATGATCTTGCTGAAGTCCATTTGAAAGCTCGTGCGACAAAGCTAAACAAGCCTTTCAGCTGGGCCGCTCAGGTCTTCTGCTTCTTCTTCCTTGCGGCGGGGAACAGGATGTTGTTCAGGATAAGACGATAGCCTGCCGAGTTCGGATGAAGGGTCAGGTCGGTGGGGGGATCCCCCACCATGTGTTGATAGTCCTCCGGATCATGCCCACCGTAGAACGTCCACTGGCCGAGGGCATATTCGCCATGGATATACTTGACCGTGCCATGTGCCTTGTTCTCTCCCATGACGGTCACACCGGACTTGACGAGATCGGCCCTGAACGCAGTGGTCTGCCCCATGAACCCGCGGATCACCTGTTCATGGCTCTGGCAAAGCATGGATGGCACTACATCCCATTTCGCACTGAAATCGAACAGCGTGAAAAAGTCCTTCGTCTGCCCGATGCGTTGATGGATATCCGTGGCATCGATGTTCGAGAACTCATAGGTCATCGGGTCGGTGATCAATCGGAAGTCCCGGAAGGCAAGTGACTTGCCGAAGTCCAGCTTTTCCTGACAGGCCGGATCGATGGGGTCATGGTCGAACTCGGCCGAACAGATATCAACGCCTTCCGCAGCGAGGGCGATATCGAAGGAATCGCTGCCGGAGCACATGGTGAAGAGGTAGCCGCCACCGGCCACATAGTCGCGGATCTTCCCTGCCACCGCACCTTTCATCAGACTGACCTTGGCAAAGCCAAGACGCGCTGCACTGGCCTCGCTCTCCTGCACCTGCGCCTGGTACCAGGTCGCATTGCGGTAGTTTCGGTAGAATTTGCCGTATTGCCCGGTGAAATCCTCGTGATGCAAGTGCAACCAATCATATTGTGGCAGTTCACCAGCGATCACTTCTTCGTCATAAAGCCGCTCATAGGGTATCTCGGCATAGGTCATCACCAAGGCGACCGCGTCGTCCCAAGGCTGAAATGAACCCGGTGCATAGACCGCGATCTTCGGGGCTTTCTCCAGTTTCACGACCTCCATATTCACCTCCGGATCGGAGATCTCGGCACGGATGTTCGCAGCCTGTCCGTCCGCGATCACTTGAAAACTGACGCCACGGATGGTACATTCCTGTTCTATGGCTTGGAAGTGTTCGATCAGAAAGCTCCCGCCCCGATAGTTCAAAAGCCACTCCACCGTGACCTCACGCTCCAATGTCCAGTAAGCGATGCCATAGGCTTTCAAGTGGTCCCGTTGAGAGCCATCCATGGGGATGAGCAGCTTGGTGGCCGATACCTGGTACGCAACCAGTAGGAAAAGGACCGCACAGAGCTTGCGTAGCGGATCAGAAAGGTGCGTCGTCCAGATCGGGTTCATCGTTCATCCGGCTGGGACGGGTTATCGTGCGCATCCCATCACCTCCATCCCCTTCAACGCCGAACACGGCCGGTGAAGTCTCCAGGTCTGCAAATTTAGCCAGCTCGGGTATGAACCTCAACAGGACCGTGTCCAGCGCCCCGTTCCTGTGTTTGGCGATGATGACCTCACCAATGCCCAGGGTACTGCCATAATGGTCCTCATAGATCTTGTAGTACTCGGGACGATAGAGGAAACAGACCAGATCCGCGTCCTGCTCGATGGCCCCTGATTCACGAAGGTCGCTCAACTGCGGACGCTTGTCACCACCACGGGTCTCCACCGCACGGCTCAGCTGGCTCAATGCGATGATGGGTACCTCCAGCTCCTTCGCGATGCTCTTGATGCTCCTGGATATCGAGCTGATCTCCTGCTCCCGGTTGCCACCGCGACTTTCGGTACCTGTGGTCATCAACTGGAGGTAGTCGATCACGATCAACTCCACGCCATGTTGCGCCTTCAACCTTCTGCACTTCGCGCGCAATTCGAAGATGTTCAGCGCAGGCGTGTCGTCGATGAATATCGGAGCCTGGTCCAGTCGCGTCAGGTGTTGGTGCAACAGCGTGAACTCGGCATCGTTCAGGTCCCCTTTGCGCAACTTCTCCGATGAGATCCCGGCCTCGCTGGCGATCAAGCGGGTCACCAACTGGGTGCTGCTCATCTCCAGCGAGAAGACAGCGACCGGTTTCTTGTGCTCTACTGCGATGTTCCGCGCCATGCTCAGCACGAAGGCGGTCTTACCCATACCGGGTCTGGCCGCTACGATGATCATGTCGCTCTTCTGCCAGCCAGCTGTGATCTTGTCGACCTTGGCGAACCCAGTGGGAACACCACTGACACCGCCCGTGTTCTGCTTGGCGTTCTCGATCTGTGCGATGGCATCGCGCAACAAGTCGCTCATCGGCTCGTAATTGCGCTTCAGGTTCCCGCTAGTGATGCCGTACAGGTCCTGCTCCGCTTTGTCGAGGAGATCGAACACATCCGTGGTCTCATCGAAGGCATCCTTCATGGTCTCCGAGGAGATACGGATCAACTCGCGCAGGATGTGCTTCTGACTGATGATGCGTGCGTGGTACTGCACGTTGGCACTGCTGGCCACCTTGTTCGTGAGCTCACTGATATAGTAGGCGCCACCGACCACATCCAGTTCACCACGTTTCCGCAGCTCCTCCGTCACGGTGAGGATATCGATCGGCTGATCCCCCCTGAACAATCCCTGGATGGCATCGAATATCCTCCGATGTGCATCTACGTAAAAGCTCTCCGGCCGAAGGATATCGATCGCCTCGTTCACCGCGTTACGCTCGAGCATGAGCGCCCCCAATACGGCCTGCTCAAGATCCGGTGCCTGCGGTGGCAACTTGCCTGCTTCCAATGCCGGGTCCAAGAGCAAGGCACCCGAACGACGTGTGCGTACGGTACGTTGCTCAAGCTTTTCAGACATCGGTTCGGCGTGTTCGATGAGTTCGAGGGGGTGCAAAAGTAGAATGGCTGGAACGGCTTCAAGTGAATATCGAGCGGAAGTCATCCATGGTCCATTAACATTGTGATCGTGAACATCCGAGCCACGATCACGAAGAACCGCGCCAGTGCTTGTTCCCGATGCTTGGGCCGTCCACGATCGGGGTGGATGATGATTTTGGTCCCGTTCCTGTTATTCTCGTGCAAGAAGGACGAGGACCAGAACGGACCATCTATCGAGATCATTTTCCCTAACAATGGCGCATCGTTCATGGTACCCACGGAAGTACCGGTCCGCGTGCGGGTATCAGATGACCGGGAGGTGACGACCGTTCGGTTCGACCTGTACAACTCGGACGGCATTCCAGTAACGAACGGTAGGACAGCTACGGTCGAGGCACCTTCTGCAGAGGTGGAACGGTCCCTGGACCTCACCGACGAACGACTCCTGTCCGGAGCGATCACCTTGGCCGTACGCGCGTCGGACGGTGTCCAAGAGACCACGGAGCATCGTTCTCTTCAACTGCAGGCTGCCCCGCTCCGCCTGCGGGCCCTTTACGCGACCGGTGTCTCCGGAGGCCAGACGATCATTACCCGATTTGACAGCCTCCTCGCACCGTCCATATGGTCCACCGTAGCGCAGGACCACAGCGGAGCGGTCATTTCTTCGAACTCCGGTACCCTGGCGATAGCCGGGAACGTGACCGGAGACCTGATCGGTTTGAACACTTCCGATGCCACTGCGCAATGGACATTGAACAATCCGGGGACCGGTCAACTTCCCTTTTTCCTGTGGGCGGGCACGACCGATCAGGGGCGGTTACTGATCAGTACCGGAGATGCATTCGTCCGATCAATGAACTTCGCGACCGGAGCTCAGAGCTACGCGCGTGGCACGCTCCCCGGTCATCTCGCTGGTGCGCTGGAGCAGGTGGGAACATACCTGATCAGCGACCAATGGGAGATCGCGGGGCCTATGCGCAGATTGGTCATTTACTCCTTCGCTACCGGCGATCTGCTGACCAGCTACGCATTGGATATCGAGGTCGTTGGGTTCTGGGCCCTGGACGAGGACCGCGTCCTGGTGTTCGGCAACCGGAACGGGGACCTTGTCATTGCCGAACGCAACGTGGAATTGGGTGGCGGCTGGGAGCCGATAGACCTTTCCAACAGCGTGCTTCGGGATGTGGTCCGAACGGGGCCGCAGAGCTTTGTTCTGGCGACCGACCAGGGGACCTTCCGCTATACCTATCCGAACAACAGCCTCGTTCCATTGGACGGCTCACCATCCATGGTCCTGGCCTATCATGCGGCTTCAGGTGCGGTATTCTCCGCTGCGGGGAATACGATCAGGATATTGGACCCGATCCTGGGAAGCACGCTCGGCACCTTGAACACCTCGCACCCCATCACATCGCTGTGTCCCTTGTTCAACCGCGATCCATAGTGGAGCGTCGGGTCCAGAGCGGGAACCTGTTCCCTTGATCAGTCTTTCCTGCGGGACGAGGTCGACTTGACCCGTTCCACGCGCCCCATAGCACAGAATTTCTTCATTCGCCGCTCCACCAGTTTCTCGGGATCGATCTTGGCCAGTTTCGCCAACGAGGACAGGATCTCCTTTTTAACCGAGGCACATGCTGCATCAGGATCGGAATGCGCTCCACCCTCCGGCTCCTTGATGATCCCATCGATCAATTTATGCTGGAGCATGTCATTGGGAGTCAGCTTCAAGGCTTCAGCAGCTTGCTCCTTGAAATCCCAGCTACGCCAAAGGATGCTTGAGCAGGACTCTGGGGAGATCACCGAGTACCAGGTGTTCTCCATCATCAGGACCCGATCGCCAATGCCTATACCTAAAGCGCCGCCTGAAGCCCCTTCACCGATCACGATGCAAATGATCGGCACCTCCAGCTTACACATTTCGAGGAGGTTGCGAGCGATCGCCTCACCTTGTCCTCGTTCCTCCGCTTCAAGACCAGGAAAAGCGCCCGGCGTGTCTATCAGGGTCACCACGGGTTTCCCGAACTTCTCTGCCAACTTCATCAGGCGCAAGGCCTTGCGGTATCCCTCCGGATTGGCCATCCCAAAGTTGCGATACTGCCGCATCTTCGTATTGATGCCCTTCTGTTGCCCAATGAACATGACAGAGCGACCATCCAGCAGACCAAAACCCCCGACCATGGCCTTGTCGTCACCCACGGTCCTGTCACCGTGCAATTCGACAAATGTCCCTTCGGTCAGATGTTCGATATACCTCAGGGTATAGGGGCGATCGGGATGGCGGCTGAGCTGGACCCGCTCCCATGGGGTCAATTGGCCATAGATCCGCTTGCGGGTCTCGGAGAGCTTTTTCTCGAGGTCCTTCAGGGTCTTGGCCAGGTCCACCTCGCCTTCGTTGGCGACCTCCTTCAACTTCTCGATCTGTTCGACGATGTTCTGAACAGGCTTTTCGAATTCCAGGAAGGTTTGCATCATGCTGTCTTGGACCGACGAAGGTAGACCGCAAGCGGAGATCGAACCACACGGCGAAAAGGAGGCGATGGGCCACTACCTTGGCCCCGGCCCCATGCTCCAACCCTCATCATGATCGTCTTTCCCTTCGCCAAGATCAACCTGGGATTGAACGTGATCCGTATGCGAGAAGATGGCTACAGGGAGATCGGGTCCGTCCTGGTGCCCATACCCTTGTACGACATCCTTGAGGTGATCTTGAAGCCTCCTGGGGAGCGAACACTGAAGCGGACCGGCATACCGGTTCCCGGTCCAGTTGCTGGCGACCTGGTGTGGCGTGCGGCGGACCTGTTGGACCCCGATCGTCAATGGGGCTTGGAGGTGCACCTGCACAAACTGGTTCCGATCGGTGCAGGCCTCGGTGGCGGCTCCAGTGATGGGTCTCACATGCTTCTCGCGCTGGACCGCCTGTTCGAGCGCAGGACCTCCGCATCCAGGCTTCATCAGGCCGCCTCTGCACTGGGGAGCGATTGTCCGTTCTTCCTGCGAAGAGAGCCTTGTCTGGCCAGTGGGCGGGGTGAGGACCTGGAACCCATTGATTTGGACCTATCTCCGTATTCGCTGTTGCTCATAGCACCGGACATCCATATAAGTACGGCTTCGGCATACGCAGGCACCCCGCTTTCGGGTCGAAGCTCCGACCTGCGTGCCATCCTCAGCGAGCCCGTGGAAAATTGGAGGCATCACTTACGCAACGACATGGAAGACTACGCGTTCCGCGCCCATCCGGAACTGGCCAAGATCAAGGACCAGTTGTATGCCGCGGGTGCGATATACGCCAGTATGAGCGGCAGTGGATCTGCGATGTACGGGCTCTTCAGGTCCGCACCACCGGATGGTGGCCCTTGGTCAGACATGCGGCACTGGGTCCTCCCCCTGGGTCACATCTGGAGCAGGTCCTGAACGTCCCTGAACGCCTCGACCGCATCATAGGGTTTGGAGCGGATGGAGCCTTGCTGGTCCAAAAGGAAGAAAGAAGGCGTAGCCTGCACAGCAAATGCCCTCGCAGCATCCGCACCCCAAGCCAACAACTCGGTGCTGCATAGCCAGGGTATGGCAAGCTCCTCCCGAAAGGCAAGAAAATCCTCTGGCCGATCATCCAAAGCGATCCCGACAATGGCCAAGTCCTTGCCACCAAATGCAGCGTGAAGCTCCTTGAGGGTAGGGACCTGTTCTCTGCAATGATCGCAGGTGCTGGAATAGAACAGGAGCAATACGGCCCGATGTGCGGCGATGATGTCGGCCAGATGCAGCGTATCCGCGCCAGGCACGGGCAGCTCGATCTCAGGTGCCCTGGCCCCCAGGGTGACCCGTTGGAACGCGCGGATCTTATCCTTGATCTCTGCGGGAAGGTCGCTCACCACCCCCGGATCGGTCAGGTAACGGTCCACGATATGCTGAAAAGGCAGGTCGGGACCATAGGTGCCGAGGACATCCAGCAAGTGTGCGATCATGGCTTTCCGACACTGCGGATGACCGGAAGCCAGGGTGATCAGTGTATCGGATGCTCCAATGAACTGGGTTTCGCTCTCCGGGCTCAGGTTCCGTAGAAAGGTCATCACGGCTTGGGGGTACACGGAGCTGCGCACCAAGCTGGGGTCGTCGAACGGAAAGGAGGTGAGCACGAGCATGGGGTCCACACCGCGCAAGGCGTCCAGCTGCTTTCCTGCCATGATCACCTTGGCGAAATAGGAGGTCGGTGCGTTCCGGACCACCTCCAGGAGGGCCGCGTCCTTGAAAGCCCGAGCTTCAAGGATGATGCTGTCCTGGGTCTGGATCAGCTCGAGGTCCATGGGGTCTGCCTCGGATCGGGATGTTTCGGCAGCGGCAATGCGCAACTGAGCCTCCCTGCTGATGGCCTTGTAGCTCCAGAGCCGCCGGTTCTCCTCAGAGATGAGGATGGTAATGTGTTCCTGGAGAGGTGTTGCCGAGCAGGAGAGCTTCAGCTCAGGCTCAGCGGAGCTGAGTATGATATCCACCCGATCGGTATCGTTGATGGCGAGCTGGTAGAACCCGGTGGGATAGGAACTTGCTGTGAACGCGAATCGACCGGCGGCATCGAGGGATACGGAATCCAGAGGGAGTATGCGGGTGCCAAAATTCTCATGGAGAACAAGCAAGCAACCCTCCGGAACCCCTTGGATGCTTCCATGGATGATCTGGGCCGATAGGTACGAGTGTGCACAGATGGCCAGTATTGGAAGGGATCGGAGCATTTCGGGGCAAGGATAAAAAAAAGAGCCCCGTTCATTGCTGAACGGGGCTCAGATCGGCGACGACATACTCTCCCGGGTTTACACCCAGTACCATCTGCGCTGGTGAGCTTAACTTCTCTGTTCGGAATGGGAAGAGGTGGACCTCACCGCAATAGTCACCTGAGATCGTAAGAACGATATGACAGGTCGTTAGACCGGACCAAAACAAACCAGACGATCCACGGCGGACCTTGTTGGGTCAAAGTTTACGGGTAATT
>JAGQVN010000255.1 GCA_020437905.1 Flavobacteriales bacterium | reverse complement strand
CCCGCTCAGTACCTTGAACACCGCTTCCTTCTTCAGTTCCTCGCTATACTTCTTGTATGTCCTGTACTCTGGTGGCAATCCCATCTTGCTCTGCTTGGTTGTGTCAACCCAGGTCAGGACAAGACAGTCGCCCTTCACACTTCACCCCTCAGCCTTTCACACTTCCTACTTGCAGTTCCGATCGCATCGCAAACCGCGTTCGCGAGGAGGAAGGCACGACCGACGAAGCGATCTCATCCTTCGGGCCCGGTCATCGCGAGGCGCGCAGCGTCGAAGCGATATCCGAGTTGATGGAAGCGCATGCCAGCTAGAAGGAGTGAAAGGTGAATTGGGAAGTGTAAGGTGTGAACGAGTCGCCCTTCACACTTCACGCCTCAGCCTTCACACTTCCCACTTGTCCCATTGGTCTCATTCCAACGAGAACCGCTCCACCACCACCGAACCCTCCGGCCAGGTACGTTCTTCGAAATACACATCGCCATCGGCACGGACCAGGATCACCGTGCTGCAGCGTGTGCCGTAGTTCGGCGTATCGATGAAGATGGGGGAGACCGCACGCTCCAGTTCCTTGTTCAACCCCGTATCCGGTAGCCGATCGTCGGGGGCGAAGACCTGTTGGCCGAGCGATCCGAAGAGCCCTTCGACGAGGTGGTCCCCGCTGCTCTGGATCAGTTGCTGCAGGTTGCTCCGGGCCTGCTCGACCTTCGGCCAGGGCGTGTTCAGGAAGGCGTTGCTGAGGCCGTGGATGCCGGGGCGCAAGGGCTGGCTGTCCGGTTGCACGTTGTTGTGGTACGAGAGCCCGTCCAGGTGACCATGGATCAGGTTGAAGCCCTCGTAGGCCCTGGTATCCTCGCCATCGAGCTCCGCTTCCAGGGCTTTCCGGACGAGCAGACCGCGCGAAGGACCTTGCTTGGGCGGTCGGCGCAGGTCGCGGTGGTTGGTCAGGGCAGCGAACCGCCCAGCACGAGTCAGACCCAACCAGGTGCCTCCCGCCTGTTGGTCCCGGCCGGCCAGAATGTGTGGCGCATCAACCCAAAAGCTGGCGGGGGCCGCCGGGCGATCCCTGAACTCATCCCGGTTCGCGGCCAGGATAAGTGGATACTTCGGATGTTCCTTGTAGGCCAGCGTGATCAGGCACATGATCGGAAGATAGGGATGCCCTGAGCCCGTGAACAACGAAGGCCATCCGTTCGGATGGCCTTCGTACAGGACAGAAGCATGTTCACTGAACGACCAATCGACGCACGCCTTGATCGCCGTTCGCAGTGGTCATCCGCACCTGGTACACACCGGCGGGTAGTTCCTGGACGTCCAGTTCATGGCGGTACATCCCCAGCGGCAGTATGCCGATACGCTCCTGGTGCACGACCCTTCCGGCAAGGTCGATGAGTTCCAGGTCAAGTGCTTCGCCCACGGATCCGTATTCCACCGTGGCCACATCGGTGGCTGGATTGGGGAACACGTCAAAATGGACGTTGTTCCCTGTCAATTCCGCAACCGACTGCGGACCTTGTTGCATCCAGATGATGAACTGGTTCGTGGTGGTGTTCCCGAAGGTGGTGATCGATTGGTCGAAGACCATCATCAGGGGGTGGCGCACACCCGGCTTGTAATAGAAATAGGTGGTGAAGTCGTAGTTGATGTTCACGATGGTCGCATCCGTGTACACTTCGTTGGTCATGATCCGCAGCACGTTGTTCACCGTGCCGTAGGGCATGATCAGGGTGCCGGAACCATCCGCCATTCCGGTCACTGAGCCGGTGCGTGTTACGGGAAAACCAACGGAGGTGAAGCTTGAGCTGAAGTCGTCGGTCCAGTTCGTGTTCAGCATGCACGGAAAGGCCAACACCCGTTCCGGGTCCTGGTACACGATCTCCTGCATGAGCGACGTCAGGTAGACGCCTTGCAGGTCATAGCCGGCACTGCTGGACTCAAAGAAGGTGTAGTCCCCCACGCCAGTGGTCTCGGCGATCGTGGCGTTCGGGAAACCGCTATCGTACCCCGTGCTCGCCGGGGTTTGGAAACTCACCGTCCGGGTGCTGTCGCTGGTGAGCATGCTGAAGTCCCAGGTCTGTCCGGACCCGCCTGGGCCTGGCGCCATATAGGCGGCGTAGTTGTCAATGAAGCTGTCGCCATCGATCGGCGATTCGTTGTCCGTGATGGTCTGAGCAACGCCAAGCGTGGGCAACAGGAAAGCGAATGAAGCAAGAAAGGTGTAGCGTTTCATCATGCGAAAAAGGTTGATGGGTTGTTCCCCAAAGTTGGCCCCCTCCGCTCGGACTGTCAACCCGGACCCGCAGCGAATAGCAACGAACGCCTGTTAGTTCTTGATCAAACGCACTGCCTCACCACCTTCTGGTGAACGCAGCAGGTATAGACCGGGTGGCTGTTCCTGCAGGTCCAACTCCAGGCGCTTTCCCTGAGCCCTGAAGGTGCCGATCGCACGACCTAAGAGGTCATGTACGAGCACCTCGCGCGAGGCAGCCTCGTCGAAGGTGAGCGTGAACAGGCCATTGCCCGGGTTCGGAGCCACGCGGAACCCCGACTTGCTCGCTTCGGCAGTTTGCGTGCTGATGACCATGACAGGGTCCGACGGCTGGCTGACACAGCCCAGTGCATCGGTGGTCACCACCGTGTAGCTGCCCGGCAGGGAAGGGGTGATGCAGGATTGCGTTTCCCCGACCAACGGGTTTCCGTTCAGGGACCACTGTATACCAGCCGCGGTTCCCGTACACAAGGTCCCGCCCAGCTCCAGCACTTCCGGCACATCAGCGACCGCCGGGCATTCCAGGGGCGCGCGGTACACGTCGCCATAACGTCCCACGATGATCAACGCGCCATCGACCAACGCCAGATCGCCGATGATGGCGTCGAAAGGTTCGCCGACCACGTTGCTCCAGGTCTGCCCGCCGTCCGTGGTGCCCACGACCTGACCGCTCACCGCTGCGGCATAGCCGGTATCCGGGTCGGTGAACAGGATACCCATGCAGAACTGCGGTACACCACCCATGCTGGTCCAGGTCAGGCCGCCATCCGTGGTCTTGTGCCCACTTCCTCCCGAGATGTAGCCGAGGGTATCGTTCAGGAAGAACAGCTATGTATCTCGGCCAGGGTAGGGCTGGGCATCAGCTGCCAGTTCACGCCACCATCCGTGGTCTTCCAGATGATGCCGCCTTCACCCACCGCATAACCCACCAGGTCGCTGGGGAAGTAGAGGTCGAAGATGCTCAGGTTGCCCACGGAGGTGTGCGTCCAGGTGGAGCCGCCGTTCATGGTCCGGTACATGCCGCCGTTGATGTAGCCACCGCCCAGGATCGCCGTGTTCTGGTCGAAGACCCAGGCACAGCGCACGGCCACATCCGGACCCGGATGGCTCGAACTGGTGACGAAGAAGTCGCTCGTGCTGCGGTTCGCGCCTTGTCCACCACCGATCCAACCCGTGCCATCCGCCTTCACATGCACGCCCAGCCAGGTCGAGTTCCCCGCGCTTACGTTGGTCCAGTGCCGTCCACCATCCTCACTGCGGATCACGCCATTCTCGAAACCGCCCTGGGTCAACCAGCCTGCGGATGCCCCGTTCGCGTCATCCCCGAAGCTCACCTTGTTCAGTTTCGTGTGCCAGGTGCCGATCTGCACGGCCCCCCACGTATCCCCGTTGTCCACGGTCCGGTACACACGGCCTTTGCCTACCAACAGACCCATGCCGTTCGGACCGACGTGCGCACCGTAAAGGTCCAGCAGGTCCAGCGCTTCCGCCGTCCAGGTGAGCCCGGTGTCCGTGCTGCGTACGACAGTTCCCCAGGTACCCATGGCCCATACTGAACTGCCCTGCGCATGCAACCCGAGCAGGCTGTTGGTGGAGGGGCTGGTCAGTGCGTTCCAGGTATCCCCACCGTCCGTGGTGCGCAGGATGATCCCTCCGATGCCCGTGGCCACACCGGTCATCGCGTCGAAGAAGTGAAGCCCGAACACGTTGCCGCTCACCGGTTGGGTCATGGGTGTCCAGGTCGCACCTCCGTCCAGGGTCCTGAGCAACACACTGCCCGTGGCGGCCGCGTAGCCTCGCTGGTCGTCCACGAAATGCAGCGCCATCACTGCACTGGTGATACCGCTCGGCTGCTGGGACCAGGTGGCGCCAGCGTCGGTGGTCATCAGGATCTTCCCGGTCTCGCTCCCGGCCCAGCCCAACGTGTCGTTCAGGAAATACATGCTGGAAATGTTCCCCCAGGCGGCCTGGAACACCGTGCTCAGATTGTTCCAGCCGTTGTCGGTCCGGTAGAACCTGCCGCTGTTCGCTGCGATGATGCCCCGTTGCTCGTCCCACATGTGCAGCACCCGGGGCTTGTTGGTCATGTTGAACGGAAAACGCGACCAGCTGGCGCCGGCATCTTCGCT
>JAGQVN010000254.1 GCA_020437905.1 Flavobacteriales bacterium | reverse complement strand
TCGCCAAAGTGGGCTTCGATCCGGCCATGCGCCGTTTCGAAGAGGATGCGAACCACCAGGCACAACTCGTGAGCGCCCGACCAGTACGCAAGGAAGTGGCCCCCTTCGTGGACCCGACCTTGGAGCTGGCCGAATTGTGCCTTGCGGTGGAGGCGGAGATCCAGGCCAAGACGAACAAGTAGGAAAGCGGACCAACGGATGATCCGGCCTGTAAAAGGGCCGGATCGTTCGCGTTACCGGGTCCAGTTTCGGCCACCTTAACGGACATAGCCGGAGTGCTGGACAGTTTCGGGAACGGACCGACGCCGAAGTTGGATGATGGAGCCGGCGACACAATCATGGGAGCGAAATAGAAACAAGGACCAGGATGGGGAAGGCCGGTGCAGATGCAGCGGCTTTCTTCATTCACAGAACTTTTAGGGCTCGGAGCCCAGCCCTGTTCGCACGACAACGACCGCCCCTATTATTCGCTGGCCTGCCGAACACCGACAGGCATCATGCAGGAACGCCTCCGAGGCTCCATCTCTCCGTCGTTCCTGCGCGACCTACAACGCACGCGGAGATCCTAAGTATGAACTGCTTCGGATCAGGGGTAGCTGACAGCGTCTGAAGCCCAAGACCAGCCACATGCGCGACAAAAGCCGCCAGTTGCTCATTGAGATGCGGCGCGGGATCCCAAGCGCTTGTGATAACCGTCAAGAAAGGCCAACTTGATCCATGAAACCAGTTATCCAGAACCATGAAGAAAAAGTCCTTGATCGCTGCCATGTCCGTATTGCCATCCTTGCTCGTTGCCCAAAGCTTCCGATGGATCGGTTCGTCCACCATACCGGATGACGGCTGCAACAACGGTGTCGAACTGACCTTGGATATCCCGGTCACCAATGTGGGCGTGATGAATGCCGCCGAAGAGCTGCTTCCTTCCATCTATCTCGTGATCGATCATTCCTACGTGAGCGATCTCGTGGTGAAGCTCCGTTCGCCGCAGGGCACGGAGGTGATGCTCACCAACGGCAATGGTGGTAGCGGAGTGAATGTGCAGGTGTGGCTAGTTCCCTGGGCCGGCACCATGCCGATCGCGGGAGGCACCCCTCCTTACATGGACTACTTCGCACCGGACGGAGACCTGGGCCTGTTCGACGGACAAGTGGCGGATGGCACCTGGCAGGTCGTCTTCTGCGACGATGCCAGCGTGGACGTCGGCACCGTGGAGCAGGTCACCTTGAAGTTCAACTCGAGCGCCTTTCTCGTGGACATGACCCACTACTTTCCTGTGGAAGGGAATACGAACAACGAAGGAGCCAACGGAGGCGTGATCTCGGGGATCGGCAACCCAACGCTCGGTCCGGATCGCCACCTGCGCCCGAACCAGGCCATGGACCTCGACGGCAGCACCTACTACATCTCCAATGGGACCGACTTCGCACCGGATGATGGACTGACCCTCGCTGCATGGATCAAGCCGGAGAATGTCTCCGCTTCCACGGATGCCAAGGTCATCAGCATGTCGGCAGGCCCCATGAACATCAACAACATCATGAACCTGGGGATCTACAACGGTCAGGTGGACTTCGAGCTGGTCCGGAACGGAGGTCAGGTACGGCTGACAGGACCGACCGTGGTCTCGGGGGAATGGATCCATATCGCCGGGATCTGGACCGACAACGACAACGCGGCGCTCTACGTGAACGGCGAACAGGTCGACATGGCGCTGGCCAACAGCTCGCCGAACTTCGGGGGGAACCCCACGCCGTTGACCATTGGCGCCGCCGCTTGGGATCCAGCCAACCTGAGGTTCAACGGCGCCATCGACGAGGTGCGGGTATACAGCTATGCCATGGGGGCCACAGCGCTCCGGAACGCGGTGATCGCGCACAACAACTGGTGCGGCCAGGCCTATCAACTGGACGTGGTCGGCGATAGCTGCACGGAACTGCGACGAGGATACAATGTGCAGGCTTACGACGCGGCTGGCCCGACCCCCTCCTGCGCCTCCCACAGCGGTGGTGACAGCTGGTTCAAGATCACAGTACCCGCGAGCGGTCGTTTGACGGTTGAGACATCGACCACTGGCAGCCCACTGGTTGACACGGGCTTGGAGCTTTACACCGGTGATTGCGGCAACCTGTCGGCCATTGAATGCAACGATGACCAGGTCCCGGGGTCGAACTACTTCAGCAAGATCACGCAGGTCGATCTGACACCGGGGTCCGATGTCTATGCCCGAGTGTGGTCCTATGGGAACAACACCATCGGCAGCTTCGGCATCTGTGCCTACGAGCATCCTTCGCTGGTCGGCATGGACGAAGCGACCGGTCGTGATGCGATCGTTCTGTATCCCAACCCGACAGCCGGGCTGGTCACCTTGCGATGCGAACAGTTGGTCGGCGAACAAGCCAGCATCCAGGTAATGGATCTTTCAGGACGCATTCTTCACGTCGAGGAGAAGAACGCTCTACCGGCTGTTAGCACTCTCGACCTGAGCGGTTGGACGGACGGAAGCTACCTGGTACGGATCGCGAACCACGATGAGGCACATATAGCACGCTTGGTACTGACCAGTGGTCGCTAGTTCCGATAGCCCGTGAGATGGAGAAAGACCCTGCTCCGGTGGGGTCTTTCTTCATTCGCTGACCAGGGGAACGATCTCCTGAAGGTGCAGGAGGTTCGCGACGGCCTTAGCATTCCTCGTTCCCATTGCGGATCGACGGCTCCCGGCTCCGGATCAGGCAGTGCACTGGCCTAATTTCGTGATCCCATTGCGCAGACCATGAGACATCTCCTCAGTGCCTTGACCGTTCCGTTCCTTGTGGGGTCCCTCCATGCCCAGCAGGCCGACCACATCCCCGGTGACATCATGGCCATGTTGGACCCGGAGACGAGGCCGACCGAGATCGTTGCGGACCTGGAGCAACAGTATGGATCAAGCCTGCGCTTGGAGGTTGTGCGGGAAGTTTCCGCACCAATGCGCACCTGGTTGTTCCATTTCGACCCCACTGCCGTGCAGGAGAAGGTCCTGCTCCGGGACTTCCGGCTACATCCTGGCGTTCAGGTCGCCCAGTTCAACCACCTCATCGAAGAACGCGCGGTACCCAACGACACGCAGTACAGCTCTCAGTGGCATCATCAGAACATCGACAGCGAGGATGCCTGGGACATCACCACTGGCGGGCTTACCGCTACGGGCGACACGATCGTGGTATGCGTGATCGAGAATAGCGACCTCCCCCACCCCGACCTGTTCGCCAATGCCTGGTTCAACCACAACGAGATCCCGAACAACAACATCGACGATGATGGGAACGGCTACGTGGACGACTTCCGCGGATGGAACACACCGGGCGGGGATGATGATGTATATGGCGGTGGTCACGGCACGCAGGTGGCCGGCATGATCGGCGCGGTCGGCGACAACAACCTGGGCGTCGCCGGTGCGAACTGGAACGTGAAGATCATGGTGGTGGATTACGGTGGCGTGCAAGAGGCAGCCGTGGTAGCAGCGTACACCTACCCGTGGGTCATGCGGAAGCTCTGGCGCCAAAGCAACGGGGCGCAGGGTGCCTTCGTCGTCAGCACAAATGCCAGCTGGGGAATCGATGGCGGTCAGCCCGCCGATTCGCCGCTGTGGTGTGCCATCTATGACAGCCTCGGCACCGAAGGGATCCTGAGCTGTGGCGCCACCGCCAACCAAGCCTATGATGTGGACCAGGTGGGCGACCTCCCGACCGCCTGTCCGAGCGATTTCATGGTAAGCGTGACCGCCACGGACGTGAACGACCAACGCACCTTCAGCGCGTGGGGCGCCACCACGATCGATGTGGGGGCACCCGGCGGCAACGTGTTCACCACCAGCATCGGCGGCGGGTACGGCAACACCAGCGGCACCTCGTTCGCAAGTCCCTTGACCGCGGGGGTCATCGGTCTTTTGTACAGCGCACCATGCAGCAGCCTGATGGACCAAGTGTTCAGCGATCCTGCAGGTGCGGCCTTGTACGTGCGGCAAGCCCTGTTCGACGGTGTGGAACAGGTCGGGAACCTGCCCGGCGATGTGGTGACGGACGGTCGCATCAACACGTTCAACAGTCTGCAATTGATCATGAGCGACTGCGGCGCATGCCCCACGCCCTATGCGCTGGCCGTCGAGCGGGATGACACCACCAGTGCTACGGTCACGTGGAATGCGACCGCACCAGGTCCCTTCAACCTGCAGTACCAGGCTGCGGGTGACACCTCCTGGACGACGGTCATCGGGCTCGGTGGCACCTCATACAC
>JAGQVN010000253.1 GCA_020437905.1 Flavobacteriales bacterium | reverse complement strand
TTCACGGCCGTGCTGATGTCGGCGGCAAGCTGTCCACGAGCGGCGTTCAGCGACTTGCTTTTGGCCGTTTGTTGGTCCATGCTCTCGCCCACGGCGTTGGCGCGGAAGAATTCATCGGAGGTGAAATACTCCGGTCCGGAGCAAAGGACCTTTACTTCCACTTCGCCATCGGGCGGTTTGGCCGCTTCGGCAGCTTTCTTCTTGCTCTTACAGGCGGTCATGCCCATGGACAGCATCAGCGCCGTCAGCAGGACCGTTGCGGTGCGGTAGGTGGTCTTGGTTCTCATGGTTCGTTCGACGTTGATGGTGTCGTTGATGGTGTGTTATCCCAAAGGTGTGCCAAACTACCCGATCCCCTTGGAATTCCGTTAAAATATCGCGTTCAGCAAGGCGGGCACGAGTTCGCGTTGCACATCCTGACCCGCCCGCTTATAGGCGTCCCGGGCTGCGCGCTCCATATCCAACTGCACGCCCTTCACGTTCTGCTTGCCGCCCTGATAGAGGACCTCCTTGGTGCGTGCATCGCGATAGGTCAGCGCCAGGTCCAGGTAGGCCGTGTGAAATCCATTGGAGCTTCCTCCTTCCCGCGTCCTGCCTTCCAGGTACAACAGGGCCTCTGCATCCCCAGGCCCCACAAAGCGGAACCCTAAACCGCTCAGGGACTCACGCAGGACAAGGGCTGTCCCTCCACTGGTCAAGGGGGATCCGAACAATTGCTCGTCCGCCACAAGATGGACCGCTGGAGGACGCAGTTCGATCGGGACCACGAGCCCGGGGACCGAAACGCCGGCGATCAGTGGCCTGATCAAAGCCTGGTCCAGCTCGGGGTTGACCAGGTCCATCGGCTCCAGGCGCACGTTCAATTCCCTTGTTCGGGCTTCCAGGGCGACCTCCTGCACCATGGTGCGCGCCATGCCATCGCTGTCCGTTACCCGCGTACCCTTGACAGGGCCATTGGCACCGGGATACTCCACCCGGAGGGGTACCTGGCCCAGGTCGCGCGGCCCAACAGGGTCCGTACGCCGCACCTTCAAGAGCAGTTCCCGCTGAAAACCATTCTTGAACTCGAGCACGCATCGGTCCGGGAGGGAGCTGATCGAAATGGTGCTGAACAGGTCGAGCAGGCCGGCGTATAGCTCGTTCGACAGGTCCACGGAACGTCCGTCCATCTCCACCTGATCGGCCTCTCCCCAGTATTCGGTCATGGCAAGGAGCGCCCGCAATTGCAGGTCCACAGCACTGCGCAGGTCCTTGCGACCCATGGCCTCACCGCTGCGTGCATGCAGGTCCATGGCACTGGCCACCGCCCGCCGCTTCCTCTCGGCCTTGATGCGCGCATGTTCGGCCTTGCTCAGCCGGTAGTAGGTCCAGAACTGTCGTCCATCATCCCAGCTATCGACCAGCTCAAATCCTTCGAGCTGCTCACTGGTGCGTGTGCGGATGGTGCTGGTGAAGGTCTCATCGAAACTGCGCCGATCATCCAGCGTGTACAACAGGCTGTTGCCTTCCACCTGCACGCTGATCTCGCTGGCGAGGTCGTTCAAAGCGTTCTTCTTGGCGGCGGTCTGATGGTCGTCCCGGACCTTCGGGGCGGTGCCGATGCCGATATAGTAGGAACTGCTCACCGGTCGCTGCGTCACCCATCCCGGTGCCTGGGGCGGCGCCGATGCCTGTGACTCCTGGATCTCCTTGCCCCCTTTGCACGCCACCAGGCCGAGGAGCACGATCAGCAACGGTACCCGGATCATGGCAGGATGCGGCCTATCTCCTGTTCCACATACGCGGCGATCCGATCTCCTGCCTTGCGCAGCACATCCGTGGACAGCTCTGCCGTGGAACGTGCCTGTTGCGGGGCATTGAGCAGACCGTGCAACTCCCGACGAGCGCGATCGCTGGTGGCCGCGACCCCGTTCTGCATGGGTACCAGCGCATCCTTGTTCCCGGAATAGGTGGCGTAGTAGGCATGGTCCTTGGCTTCCTCGTCGATCACCCGGCTCAACAGGACCTCACCGGTCTCAAGCGAGACCAGTTTGATGGAGATGGACGAGACCACCTTGTTCTCGATATGGAACTCGGTGTAGGAGGCGGGGCGGTATTTGGTCTCATAGAAGAACTCACCCGTCTCGGGATCCTTGCGCTTCACCCGATAGCTCTCAAAGCCCTGCTTGATGCTCTTTCGAAGCGTGCCGGGCTCCTCACGGTGTTCGATCACCTGGCCCATGAGCACTGCCTGGGCTCCGATCAGATTTCCAACCCGCACGGCCGTCTGCTCATCGACCACACCGCTCAGGCCAAGACGCTGTTCATCCAATATCCTATCCGTGTTCTCGCGATCCACCACCTTCAGAAAGGGATCCTTGGAGGACGTCAACGAGGTGATCGCATAGGCCTGCATGCGCGAAGCTTGTGCATCACGCTTGGTGGTGCTCGTGAACGGCAGCACCGCGATGGAGTATTGGCCCTTGCTGAGCGCCTCGTTCCGCAATTGGACCACGTCCTTATATCCCGGGTCCTTGCTGAAGACCTTGTCCAGCTCATCGTATGCTTTGCGATAGTTGCCGGCGTCGAGGTCGATCTTTCCCTGCCGGTACAGCGGTTCGAGGTAGGCGATGGATTGCAGGCTGGAAGCATCCTTGTAGCCTGGTTCCAGGACCGCGATGCGCTTGAACTTGGTCTCTGCCGCCTTGAAATCCTGTTGTTCAAGCAAGGCCTGTCCTTCGGTGTAGAGCTCGACCAGGTGTTCCCCTTTGACGCGTTCGAAATCGGTCCGGTGATGCTCCGGGATCTCCAGGACCACTCCCAGTCGACGGACCCGATCCGCGTACAGTTCTGCATCCAGGAAGGCATCCACCGTGGCCCCCTTGTCGGACGAGGTGTTCAACGAACGGAAAAAGGCGCCGAGCTTGTCGTTCAACAACTGCTGACCGGTCTTTTTCAGTCCGATCTTGGCATCCACGTTCTTCTGGTTCCGCTGGACGGCCTGGAGGTACATCTCGGCTGCTTCCGCATACAGACCTGCCTCATCCAATTTCCCGGCCTTCTTGGCATACGACTTCGACCCACTGCAAGCCACCAACGCTGCCAGTGCCAGGAAGATCGAACCGAATGCTGCGGTGCGCATCATGGTCGTTCAGCGAATAGGTCAGCGCCCTCGGAGGTATTCGTCCAGCTCCTCCACGGAACTGTCGAACGTAAAGGCCTGGTTCACTTTGAAGTAATTGCTTTGATCGTAGGTGCGATCGTAGGCGAACTTGGCCAGGTCCAGGCGGGTCTCCTCGAACGTGAATTGCTCCATCAGGCCTTTCACCTGATCTGCGGTCAGGCAACGGTCCTTGATGATCTGCTTGGCCACGGTCATGCGCGAGTCCTCGAAGGACTGGGAGCCGATGCTCGCTTTGGCATCGCCGAATTCCTGATCCGACATGGGCCATGGGCAGCCGATCTTGCCGGTGTACCCGGGCATGCTGTAGGCCTCCACCTCCGGCTCGACGGGTTGCACCGCAAGGGTCTGGACAGGGGCCGGTTTCACTCTGCTGGTGGCCGTGGTCGTGGTGGTGGTCGTCGTGGTGGTCGTCGTGGATCGCACGGAGGCAGGCTCCTCCACCTGGATGTTCATGTTCACGTCCATTCCCGGTACGACCATGTCCAACTTCACGTCGATCCGTTCCGATGTCGGGTCCTGAGCGGTGCTCTCCTCGACCACGACCGAGGTGGTCTGAACGGCGTTCGTTCCGATCGGCGCGGGGTTCGAGCCGGGCTCTTCCTGATCCGCGACGAAGCGCGACGGATCCGGTGCATCCACCTGCGCCGTTCCCAGGGACGCTTCCCCGGAAGGCCGCAGGACGCGTTCACCTTTCTTGTTCGTGGTGATCATGATCGTGTACTCCTTGCCCAGCTCGGAGTACCAGTTCTTTCTCAGATCGGGGATGTTGGCATCGACGAAATCGACCATGATCACCGGGGTCTCGGTCCGAAGCCCCGTAGCCACCACGCGGGAAGCGGGCTCCTGGTTCTTCCGGTCCCCATCGATGATGAGGGTGAACGGCACACCGTCATCACTGAATACGACCATGTCCATGGTTTGCGAACGGAGCTCTGGCTTTGCCAGGAACACCAGGCTGAAAAGAAGGATGCGGGGGTTCATGATAGTCAGGTTGCGCGAAATTAGGTCTTGCCGAAGGATGGCAATGCCCGTGCCAAACCGATCGCCGGGAAGTTCGTGGGTTCATGTCGCGATCCCCATCTTTGCCCGCGTTCCTTGATCGATCCGCCCAGTCCCATGCGCTCCATTCTTGTCCTCGGTGCAGGCCGGTCTGCCGCCGCCTTGATCCAGTATCTGGTGGAGCATGCACCAGATCAGAACTGGAAAGTGACCGTGGCGGACCGCTCCGTAGCCCATGTACCGGCAATGCTCCCCGGCGGAACGGACGGGATGGAACTCCTGGTCCTGGACGCCGGGGTCACCGAAGCCCGGCAACGGGAGATCGCCCGGCACGATCTGGTCATCAGCATGCTGCCGGCATCCATGCACCTGGATGTGGTCAAGGATTGCCTGCGCGATCGCAAACCGGTGATCACGCCCAGCTATGTGACCGATGAACTCTGGTCCCTGGACAGGGAGTTGAAGGAGGCTGGTGTATTGGTGCTCAGCGAGCTCGGCTTGGATCCGGGTATCGATCACATGAGCGCCATGCGACTGATCGATGCCATTCGTTCGGAAGGCGGCGAGATCGAGGTGTTCGAGAGCTACACCGGCGGATTGATCGCACCGGAAAGCGACACGAACCCGTGGGGTTACAAGTTCACCTGGAATCCTCGTAACGTGGTCCTGGCGGGCCAGGGAAGTGCTGCGCGCTTCATTCGGGATGGACAGTACCGGTATATCCCGTACCACCGCTTGTTCACCCGCGTGGTCCGGGTGGAGGTCCAGGAATACGGTGCGTTCGATGGTTACGCGAACCGCGATTCGTTGAAGTATCGGGAGCTGTACGAGCTGCAGGGGGTCAGCACGTTGATCCGGGGGACCTTGCGTCGAGAAGGATTTTGCGCAGCCTGGAACACGTTCGTGCAACTGGGTTGTACGGATGATTCCTATACGATGCATGTTCCCAAGGACATGACCTGGGCACAGTATTTCGGTGCTTTTCTGCCCCCCCTTGGAGGAAAGGACCTGCGTGACGCATTGATCGCGTATTTGCAGTTGGACGGACAGGATGCGATCCTGGCCAAGCTGGACTGGCTGGGGATCTTCGAAGATCGTTCCACGGGACTTGATCGGGGAACACCGGCGCAATACCTGCAGCATCTGCTGGAGGAAAAATGGGGCCTTGCACCGAAGGACAGGGACATGATCGTCATGCAACACCTCGTCGGGTATCGTTCCGATCACGGGGTCGGGCGCACGAGCAGTTCCCTGGTGGTCGAAGGCAGCGACCCGGTCAATACGGCGATGGCAAGGACCGTAGGGTTGCCCATGGCCATCGCAGCCAAACTGGTACTGAACGGATCGCTGACGCACACGGGGGTCCGGCTTCCCCTGTTCAAGGAGATCTATGATCCGGTGCTCAACGAGCTGGCCGAACTGGGCATTTCATTCACTGAGCGGCAGATCTCTTCCTGAACCGGTAGGTGCGGGCAGCAGGTCCTTGAGCAACCGATGGACCTCTGGGGAGTACCCCAGGGGAGAATCGCCCCGCACGACCAGACGACCCGTGTCGACCAGACCAGGATGCCGGCCAAGTTCCAGCAGCGCGCGCTTCGGCGGTCTGTCCTTGACGTAGCACAGCTCGAAGGTTCGGACTGGATGAAGCCCATTCGAGGCAGCCAGGGAAACGATCTCCTTCACACGCAGCAAAGGCAGAACAAGCGAGATCCTTCCTGTTGGCGATAGCAGGCGGTCGCACACCTCGATCAGCGCAGGAAAAGAGAGGTCGGGACCGTGCTTGGCGACCGCTCGCCGGTCATGCAACGGACGCTGTGTGCCATCATGGAAGGGTGGGTTCGACACGATGCGATCGAACGGTTCCGCGCTGCGCAAGCGTCGGATGTCCATGGCGTGAACATGCAGGCGGTCCCGCCATGGGGTCCGTGCGAACTTCGAGGCGGCAAGTGCGGCGTTCCGATCGTCGATCTCCACCGCATG
>JAGQVN010000252.1 GCA_020437905.1 Flavobacteriales bacterium | reverse complement strand
TGGCCCAGCACAACGACATGCCCTTCGAGGATCTGAAGTCTTTGCTGGACCTCGTGGCCGTGAGCACGGCATGCGACATCGTGCCCGTGATCGGAGAGAACCGCGTGCTGTGCCAACTGGGTCTGGAGCGGTTGAACCACAAGCCACGCCCGGGCATCCGGGCCATGTTGGAGATGGCCAATGTAAAGCGGGCACTGGACGTTACGGACCTGGTGTTCATCCTGGGTCCCCGCATCAATGCGGCCGGCCGTATCGAACATGGTCAGCAAGCGGTGGAATTGCTCCTGGCCGCGGACATGGCGCAGGCCGAGGAACTTGGCAAGCGGGTCGACCGGAGCAACACCGAACGACAGGGGCTGGACAAGGAGATCACCGCTCAAGCCCTGGAGATGATCGAACAGGATCCCGTCTCGCGCGAGGCGTTCAGTACGGTGCTCTTCGACCCTTCCTGGCACAAAGGCGTGATCGGAATAGTCGCCTCCCGCTTGATCGAGCAGCACTATCGACCGACCATCGTCCTGACAGAAAGCCAGGGCAAGGTGGCGGGCTCGGCGCGCTCGGTGAAGGGCTTCGATGTGTATAAGGCCATCGAGGCCTGCGCACATCTGGTGGACCAGTTCGGCGGGCATATGTATGCGGCCGGATTGACCATGCAAAAGGAGAACGTGCAGGCCTTCAAGGAGGCCTTCGAGGCCGAAGTGGCTCGTACCATCCTGCCCGAGCAATGCATCCCCGAAGAGGACGTGGATGTGGAGATCGACCTGGGTCTGATCACGCCCTCCTTCCTGAACGCGGTGGCGCACATGGCCCCCTTTGGACCTGGCAATATGAAACCGGTGTTCCTGACCCGTGGTCTGCAAGCGGATGCGAGCACGTCGCGGGTGGTCGGTGATGGGCACCTGAAGCTTGCCGTCAGGCAGGATACTTCACAACCTTACATCGATGCCATCGCTTTCCGGCAGGCGCAGCACATGGAGCTGTTGCGCTCGGGTGAGGCCTTCAGCATGCTTTACACGGTGGAATGGAACGAGTGGAACGGACGGCGGTCCATACAGCTCAATGTGAAGGACATCAAACCCGGTACGAAGGGCTTGCTTGTAGAGGAGAGGGCCCGGCAGGAAGAAGCGGAATTGGAAGACCACTCATGATCGATCCGGTCCGCAACGTACATTTCCATATGGTTCGATCCTTCGCTCTTCTTATTGCACTGGTCCCGTTCACGGCATTCAGGTCCGTTGAAGCTCAGACACCGACCTGGTCCGACGATGTTTCGTGCATCGTCATGAGCCATTGCACGCCCTGCCACCATGAAGGCGGCGCTGGTCATTTCAGCCTGATGACCTATGCCGATGCCTACCCGAAGCGGGTGGACATCCGCGACTATACCCAAGCGCGTGCCATGCCGCCCTGGCCGCCCGATCCGGAGTATGCGCGACACGCCCATGAACGCGTACTGACCCAGGAAGAGATCGACATCATTGCGGCTTGGGTGAACGGGAACGCTCCCGAAGGCGACCCGCAGAACACGCCGACACCACCGGTCTATGACAGCGAATGGGTCATCGATCAACCGGACATCTCGGTGATCATGGAGGAATACGTGATCCCTTCCTCCTCAGCCGACCTCTATCGCTGCTTCGTCATGCCTTCGGGCAATTCCGTTGATCGGTTCATCACGGGCCTGGAAGTGGTACCCGGAAATACCGAAGTGGTCCACCATGTGCTGGTGTATCAGGACACCACCGGAGCAGCTCAGGCTTTGGATGATGCCGATCCGCAGCCGGGATACACCTCCTTTGGAGGCATTGGCGTTTCCGGTGCCCGCCTCGTGGGCCTTTGGGTGCCCGGTGCCAGTCCGTACTTCACACCCCAGGGCATGGGCATCAAGCTCTTCGCCGATGCGGACATCGTGATCCAGGTGCATTATCCAGCGGGCAGCGACTTTCAGCTGGACAGCACAAGGGTCAACCTGCAGCTCAGTACAGCTCCCTTCATCCGTAACCTGGCCATTGATGCTGTACTGGATCATGTGCTCACCATCACCGATGGCCCGCTGATCATCCCGCCGGACCAGGTGAAGACCTTCCACGCACAATTCACCTCACCGATCCCGGCGACCATCACGGCCATCGGTCCGCATGCGCACCTGATCGCGCAATCCATGAAAGCCTTCGCGGTGACCCCGCAGAACGATACCATCCCGCTGATCGACATTCCACAGTGGGACTTCCGCTGGCAGGGTCTGTATGAATTTCAACGACCGATCTACCTGCCCGCAGGGACCACGCTTTACGGAGAGGCCACCTACGACAACACCGCCGCCAATCCGAACAATCCCAACGACCCACCGGACTGGGTGTTCCTGGGCGAGGCCACCACGGATGAGATGATGCTCTTCTACTTTGCTTACACCTTGGGCTTTCCAGGGGATACGGCCATCGTGGTGGACACCGCCTCCCATGCGGCGCACCATTTGGATTGCGAGCCTGCCATTTCCTTGGGGCTGGCGGAAGAAGCACCCGGTCCGGCGTTCGAGTTGTGGCCAGTGCCCACACAGGACGCCCTGTTCATTTCCAGCCCGGAGCCTGGTGAACTGCACCTGATCGATCAGGCGGGCAGGACCGTGCGGTGCGTGGTGGTGAAGGGGTCTGCCAGGGTCGCCGTGGCCGATCTGGCGCGGGGGATGTACGTCGCTGAATTCCAGCTGCGTAACAAGCCGCACGTGCAACGGACCAAGGTCTTGTTGGAATGATCGAGGCGCCGAGCGACGAACAGTTCATGCGGCAGGCCTTCCGTGAGGCGGAGGCGGCCTTTCAAGCGGATGAAGTGCCCGTGGGTGCGTTGGTCGTGGCACAAGGACGCGTGATCGCGCGTGCGCACAACCTGACCCAGCGGCTGAACGATGTTACGGCCCATGCCGAGATGCAGGTGATCACCGCCGCGGCGGACCACATCGGAGGCAAGTACTTGCATGAATGCACGTTGTACGTGACCCTGGAGCCCTGCGTGATGTGTGCAGGTGCCATGCGCTGGGCGCAACTGGGGCGCCTGGTCTTCGGGGCCTTCGATGAAAAGCAAGGATATCGCCGCATCGGCAGCAGCCTGCTGCATCCCAAGACCCAAGTGGTGGGAGGGGTCATGGAAGCCGAGTGTGCGGACCTGATGAAAGCCTTCTTCCAAAAGAAGCGGTCTTTGTGATCAGAAGCGTCGGCGACTCTTAGATCCCTTGGTCCCTTGGCGTTTTTCAAGTTCCACCTGCTCGTTCACCGCTACGGCCTCTTCGAGCAGGATGCGCAGTTCCCGCTCCGGTAGCACGCCATCTGCGGGTGGCCGATAGTGACGGATCTGCTTCAATGTACTCGGCTCGAGTAAGCCCTGGGGGTCCAGCAAGAGGTGGCCTTGAACGAATCCCAGGACCAGTTCGCCTTTTTGCAGGCTCAGGTAGCACATCCAGCGGCGGTGGTCGAAGAAGGGTGTCTTGTAGCGCCAGACCTCCTTCATGATGGGTGAGGCATCCAGGATCAGTTGGCGCAGTTCGTGGGCGGGTTCCTGCCACCGAGCCGGAAGTTCCCGGAACCAGTCATTCAACGCGGTCACGATGACCAAGGTACCGGCAAGCGAACCTCTGGTTTCGCGCTCGTGTTAATTTTGCCGAGAAAACTTTGCTGTACACCGCATCATTGAAGCCCATGTACCCACCCGAGCTGGTAGCCCCGATGAAGAACGAACTGACCGAGGTCGGTTTCGAACAGTTGCAGACCCCTGATCAAGTGGACGCCGCTTTGACCGCCCCAGGCACCGTGTTGTGTGTGGTGAACAGCGTATGCGGCTGTGCGGCCGGTGCCGCCCGTCCCGGCGTGAAGATGAGCCTGCAGGTGGCGAAGCGGCCGGAGCGCCTGGTCACGGTCTTCGCCGGTGTGGATACCGATGCGACCAATCAGGCCCGCAAGCACTTCCTGCCCTATCCGCCCAGCAGCCCGAGCATGGCGCTGTTCAAGGACGGCAAACTGGTGCATTTCCTGGAGCGCCATCACATCGAGGGTCGCACCGCAGAGATGATCGCGGAGAACCTGCAGATGGCCTACGAGGAGTTCTGCTGAGGGATCATCGCGGATCGTTGGGACCACGGATGGTCTGCTGATGAACGCCGATGAACGCGGAGAGTTAGCGCGAATGCCATCAGTGTCCATCGGTGTTGATACGTGGTTCGCCCTATGACCTCGGATGGTCTAAGGATGAACGTTATTGGGTGTGAACCGGTCCGGATCAGGTGCCATGATCCAGGACCACACGCTTCCATTCCAGTTTGGCCCGCTTAAAGTTCAGTATCAGGCCGACCTCCAGTTCCGCGATGCGCAGATAGTTCAGCAGCTGTCCCAGTTCGTGATCGGTAATGCGGTCAATGGTCTTTACTTCTACGATCACCGAGCCGAACACGATGAGGTCCGGGATATACATGCCGACCTGATGGTCCTTGTACCCGATCGCGAACTTTTTCTGTTGGGCCAGCGGTATGTCCCGAAGTATTAGCTCGACCGCGAGGGCCTGTTCGTATGGTTTCTCAAGCAGTCCATGCCCGAGCGTATTCAGTACTTCCATCGCGGCATTGATGATGGCATAAGTCTTTTCTTGATGCTTCATTGGACGTTCCGTGCAGATCAATGCTCATCCCAAGATATCCGCGGATGTGAACCTCCGCGTCGATCCGCGTGGATCCCTTCCCATCCGTGGTAAAAAAAGAACCCCGGCGCCAGCCGGGGTTCCCTGATCGATCGCTGTTCATCCTAAACAACCCCTTGATCCAGCATGGCATCGGCCACCTTCACGAAGCCGGCGACGTTGGCGCCCTTGACGTAGTTCACCACGCCTTTGCTGTCGCGGCCATACTGTACACAACTGGCGTGGATGTCCTTCATGATGCCATGCAGCTTCGCATCCACCTCCTGGCGTGTCCAACTCATGCGCAGGCTGTTCTGGCTCATTTCGAGCCCGCTCGTGGCCACACCGCCCGCGTTGCTGGCCTTGCCCGGTGCGAAGATCACGCCCTTGGCCAGGAATGCCTCGATGGCTTCCGGAGTGCTGGGCATGTTGGCGCCCTCGGCCACGCACTTCACCCCGTTCTTGATCAGCTCCTTGGCATGCTTGCCGGTCAGTTCGTTCTGGGTGGCGCAGGGG
>JAGQVN010000251.1 GCA_020437905.1 Flavobacteriales bacterium | reverse complement strand
TGACGTGGTCGCGGCCCAGCTGAGCGAGGGCGACCCAAGGACCCTATACATGAAGCTCACCAGGCCGTACCGGCGGACCGCGCCGGTCCTGCTGCATCACGTGCCGAAGGACCCTGATGGGAGGTCCGGATATGCCGACACGGTCCGGATGGCATGGCGTTCACCGTTCGGAGGAAGGGCGGCGGCGCTGGGGCGTGCGATCAACGGGTCGGTATTGGTGACTGACAGCGACCAGACCGAACAGGACCTTTTCGTGGATGTTGCCCTCGGACGGCTCGATCAAGCCATCGTCAGCGAGGCACGGGCAGGCTGTCTGGGCGGACAGTTCCCGCATTTACGGGTTACAGAGCCCTTGGCACGGTCTGCTGCGCTGGTGTTCGGTGTCAGGAGCAACGCCAGGAAGTTGCTCGGAAGCTTGAACGCGTGGCTGCGTGATGCGGAGAACGCGGAACCGATCACCGAGATCGTGGCCGCCTACAGTGGAAGGCCTTATGCCGGGAAGTTGGTGCGTTCGCCGCGTCCAGCGTTGCACGGCGCAGGCATCTCTCCCTTCGACAGCACCTTCCGCAAGCACGCCGCGATGATGTCCTTCGATTGGCGGCTGTTGGCTGCTGTTGCATTCGGGGAGTCAGGGTTCGATCCAACAGCCGTTTCGCATAAAGGCGCCTTCGGGTTGATGCAGATGATGCCCGGGACGGCCGGCAGGCTCGGATTGGACAGCTTGGACCTCATCGATCAGCAGGTGAAGGGAGCGGCCATGTACCTGGCGATCCTGGACTCCATGTGGATGCGTCGGATCCCTGACCAGGAGGAGCGGTTGAACTTCGTGCTGGCATCCTATAACGCGGGCCCGGGACATGTGTTGGATGCGGTACGCCTGGCGCCTGGTCTGGGTCTGGATCCTGGCCGATGGGAAGAACACGTCGAAAGGGCCATGCTGCTGTTGGCATTGCCTGAGTTCTACCTGTTGCCCGAGGTGGAGCTCGGCCCGGCAAGGGGCAGTGATACGTTCTTGTATGTCCGGCAGGTAAGGCATGTATTCCGCTACTACCTGACCCTGGAACCGATCGAACAGGGTGCAGATACCCTGGCGCGGTCCTGAGTTCAAGCGTTCAGGATCACGAGCCCTGTCACATACTGACCGGGTCCGGGCGGTGGAAGGCCCTACTTTTGCCTAACTAACCTCCGTCATGCAACGACTTTTCATTGCGCTCTGCGGCCTCTTTGCCTCGGCCGGACTGTATGCCCAGGACCAGGTGCTTCCCAAGGGTATGGCTCCGCACGAACATGCACTTGTTCGAGACTATCGCGACAGCCGGTCAGGATCGGCACGCGGGATAACAACACCTCCTGCGTTCGATGTGCGCACCATGGCTGAATGGGAGGAGATCCAAAGCCTGGTCATCGCCTGGGAGGGGTACGACGGCATCCTGAAGCAGATCGTGCGGCACGCCAAGGAGGAGTGTGAGGTGATCATTGTGTGCAGCGACCCGAACGACGTGACCGGTTACTTGATGAATTCCCAGTTCGGTGGTCCATTGAACAACATGAACAACGTGACCCTGCTGCAGGCCAATGCCAACAGCGTTTGGATGCGCGACTACGGAGCGGAATGCGTGTATCAGAATGAGGTCGATTCGCTCTTCCTGCTGGACTGGATCTACAACCGCCCCAGGCCAGCTGATGATCTGGTACCCGAAGCGGTCGGCAATTACAAGGGGATCGAAGTGTTCAGCGCTACCAATGCCCCGTACGACCTGGTGCACACCGGGGGCAATTTCATGTCCGATGGATTCGGCACGGCCTTCAGCAGTGCGCTTGTGTATGACGAGAACGGGAGTGCCGGCCAGTTCAATCAGACCGTCAAGTCCCCTGCTCAGGTGGACCAGCTTATGGAGGATTGGATGGGTATCGAAGTGGGACGATATGTGGTGATGCCCACGTTGCCGTATGATGACATTCACCACATCGATATGCACATGAAGCTCCTGGATGAGGAGACCCTGCTGGTGGGTGAGTTCCCTGTTGGAGTGAGCGATGGACCACAGCTGGAGAGCAACCTGACCAATGTGGTCGCCGGCTATGACAGCAAGTTCGGCACGCCGTATGAACTGGTCCGTATTCCGATGGTCCCCAGCACGGGCGGCAGTTATCCGCCACAGGGTTCTTACCGCACCTTCGCCAATAACGTCTTCGTGAACAAGACCGTGCTGGTCCCCACGTACAGGGAAGAGTACGATACCACCGGGCTCCGCATCCTGCGTGAAAGCCTGCCCGGATACAATGTGGTCGGCATCGATTGCGACAACAGCGGCATGAACATCATTGCTGCCAGCGGTGCCATCCATTGCATCACGAAAGGCATCGGCGTGGCCGACCCACTGCTCATCAGTCATCAGCGATTGGACGATACGGTCGATGACGTGAACCCCTATGCGGTGGAAGCGTACATCAGGCACAAGAGCGGTATCGCATCTGCACAACTCTTTTGGACCGCGGACACCGCCTCCGGCTTCAATTCGGTGCCTATGACCGATGTCGGGAGCAACAACTGGTCCGGGGAGATCCCGGCCCAGGCGGCCGGCTCTTCGGTCTACTATTACATCCATGCCGAAGCGAACAGTGGCAAGGAACAGGTGCGTCCCCTGGTGGCCCCGGATGGCTGGTGGAAGTTCCGCGTGCTCGATATCAGTACGGGCATTGTCGGGGCTGTGGCCCCGAGCATCGCGCAGATCTATCCGAACCCGGCCAATTCCTTGGTGGTGGTGCAGCTCGATGTCTTCGGCCAAGATCCGGTGCGTGTGAGCTTCATTGACGCGCAAGGCCGGGAGGTCCTCCGCCTGCACGATCGTGCCCTTCCCTCGGATGGCAGGCTCTTCGCGGATGTGAGCAGCCTGGCTGCGGGGACGTACTCGGTGGTGGCCACCTCGTCCTCTGGCAGGCACGTGCAGCGCTTGAACGTGTATTGAATCCGGTCCGGTATTTGCCGGTGCCCGATACGGAATGCCCCCCTGTATGCGTTGCTCTGTCATGCTCCGTATCGCGATCGGTGCCGTGTTCGGCTGCCTTCTGCTGCCGCTCAAAGCTCAGGAGGTGGTGGATTGGTCAGCGGACCGGCCGCTTACGTGGGCCGATTTTCAGGGTGAAGCCGAGCCTTGGGGGGAGCATGAAGCCTATACCGCTTACGAGATCACCTCAGGCTATTCAACTGGTCCCGATGGGAAGCTGAGTTTCCATATCACGTGTCGCTTCCTCAAGCAGGGATCCTGGGTTTCTGAACGCGGACGTTCCAGCGAGACCCTTCTGGCCCATGAACGCTTGCATTTCGACATCGCGGAAGTGAACGCCCGAAAGCTGCGGAAGAGATTGCGGGAGGTTCCCGATCGGGAGTTGACCAAGGAACGCTTTCTGGATGCGGTACGTGCCGTTCATCAACACATGCAGGAGGAGCAGGAACGGTATGACCGCGAGACCGACCATGGGCTCAACGCCGAGCAACAGGCGCGTTGGCGGGCTCAGGTGAGCGAAGCCCTGAGCCGGTGATCAATGGATCACCACACGGACCGGTCGTATCGAGGTCCCCACGGCCCTGAGCAGATAGGTGCCTCCAGGGAGATCTCCAACCCGCATCACCAGAACACCATTACCAGGACGCTGTTCCATGACCAGCCTTCCCTCCAGGTCAAGGAGCTCAATGTTTTGGGTTCCTTGCGGTATGCCTTGCACATGGAGCCGGTCGCTGGCAGGGATCGGGAATACCAGCAGGCTTTCGGACCGATCGGCCATGACCGCGGTCGAAAGCGGGGCCTGGTCACAGAGGGTGAAGCTGCCGGCTTCTGTACCACCACCGTTCCATACACGGATATACAGGTCCGTGTTCAGCGGAAGGCCGTTGAGCGGGATCGGATCGGTAACGTCCATGAAGCAGTCCAGGTAGGTCAACAGACCGCAGGCCTCATAGATCGCCACATGGATCGGATCGGCGGTCACCGCATCGATCTCCAGGGTATGGTCCGGATCGAAACCCGTGTTGAGCACGAACCAGACGTCCGCGATATTCGCGTAGGGGTCGCAGGGAGGGTTCGGGAGCGGGCTCGAATATGCGCACACATTGCTCGCGGTCACCGCAGCAGAGCAATCACCGATCGGGAGCGGCGTGATCGCAAAGGAATTGTCGCAATCGTCATTGGGAGGAACGTTGCCGCAAGGAGGGGTGCAATCCATCGAAAGCGAGAACGGACCTGCTGCTGCGTTGAAGCCATGGACCAGGACCAGGTAGGGAACTCCGTTCTCTGCAAAGAACAACAGTTCAGAGGTGTTGCCGCCGCAGCCAACAGCGTCGTCATTGCCAGCTTCACAGACCAGCGCATTGCAGCCCCCGCTGAACACGCTGATCTTCGTGTCATAGCCGGCCTGTCCACAAGTGGCGAGGCTCACATCGGTGCCGGTACCCGTGAACGCATACCAGAGACCTTTGGAGGTCACGTTCGCGGATGCACAGGTCGGAGCGATCGCATTCAGGCCTGCTTGGGTATCCCCGGTCACGGTCGTTCCACAGCTTATCGGAAGGGCAGTGGCACAGAAAGCATTCGCTGCCAGCGGATCTGCACTTGTGCTGAACGATACCGGACCTGTCACGGTACTGACATCTCCATTGCCGCAGTCATGCACGAGATAAATGTCCAGTTCACTGTTCGGTGGGAGACCGGTGATCAACACCGGTGGACCATCCGTTCCCACGACCCCACCGATAGTTGTGCCACTACCTGGGATGAAACCATCAGCACCATACTCGATGGTAAAGGACGACCCCGGGTCGCCTCCGGTCCAATTCACCAGAGCCAGGGTGTCCCCGGTGGAAACCGATACGTTGAGCGGAGCGACACATGTGTTGCATGACAAGGCGAGGGTGAACTCCCCTTGCTCTCCATCATAGCCTTGCACCAGCACGAAGTAGTCCGTTCCCGCCGATGTCACGACGGTCAATTCGGAGGTCAGGCCGCAATCCGGACCATCGTCGTTACCACCTTCGCAGACCAGGCTCGCACAATCACCGGAGTACACGTTGATCTTGGTGTCAAAGTTCGCGGAATTGCAGGTGCTCAAGGTGGCACTTCCGTCGATCCCGACAAAGCTGTACCAGATGCCGGGAGCGGAGATGCTCGTACCACAACCGGGAACGGCATCATCCAATGCTGGAGCCGTGCTGCCCTGCACGGTATCCCCACACACCAGCGGGATCGCACCAGTGCAGTCGTCATTGGCCACCAAGGGATTGCCGGTGGTCCCTGTCGGCCAGGGGCCGAGATCGGGAGAAGGGTCGCCGGAACACGATTGGGTCAAATAGACGTCATAGGCTTCTCCAGGCCCAAGACCGCTGAAGAGCACAGGTGGCCCATCCACCCCGACAATACCGCTGACCGTGGTGCCCGACCCCTGGGGATCCCCGGCCGGGACGAGCTCAACGCTGAAGGTGGCACCCGGTGCGTTCACCGTCCAGGAGACCTCCAGTGTCGTGTCGGTCGCAACAATGCTCGGAGGCAGGGGCACGGGACACGTATGAAAGAGCAGCTCCCAATCGAAATTCAGGCCGCTCCAGCGATCGTCCCATTCGATGTAATAGCTGATCCCTGGTACAACCTCAATGTTCGGTAGCAACGAATTCCCCGGTGGGTAACCCAAGGGGCAGCCGTCATCGTCCTGTCCGAGCAATACGAGCGATCCGCAACTGCCGGAATGCACGTTGACCCGTGTATCGACCACGCCGTTCCCGCATGAACTGATCGTGATGTAGCCGCTCTGGGAGGGATCGAACACATACCAGTCCGCGTTGTCGGCATCGGCCTGCGTATTTCCATTGCCGGTAAAGGGACCATCAGCGGCATAGGTCCCGGGGCCGATCAAGGGCGCGTTCGCACAATCATCGCTCTGAGCAAGTGCAAGCGTCGAGAAAAGGCACATGGGGAGCAGCAGGAATAAATGGCTTGGTCGCATGGTTCAAGGCTATGGGACCAAGATAGGATTGCTCGCGATCTCGGCTGGTGACCACACAGAGGGTCCGGGTCCCGGTCCTACTTGTTCTTCCGCACGCGTTCCCTGTTCGGGTCCTCATGGAACAGGTAGCGCAGGTCCAGGGTCAGGTAACTGCCTGCAAGCGGAGTGCTGATGTTGCTGGGAAGCCCGGTCCTCGGTGAGAACCAGGTCAGTGTGGCCTGCGCCATGTCGCCGAAGGCGCGATGATAGGTGGCACCAAGGTAGATTATTCCCGAGCGCTCGGTACGATACTCAAAGCCCAGGTTCCCGTTCAGACCGAACTGGGCCCAACCGGAACGCGACATGAAGGCCCGGGCATCGACCACTTCCCGGACCGCATCGCTCGGGTACATATCCAGTGATGCTCCCAGGGAGGCGTTCATGTAGCTGCGTTCGCCCAGGCGTACGAACACAAGACCGGTCACGGGGATCTCATAGCCGATGTATCGGATGCGGTCGTCGGCAGCGAAGCCGTTGGTATCGTTCACCAGTTGCCAGGCATAGCCTCTTCGGATCTGCGATATCCCGGTCTCGAAGGAGAACGTATTGCTGATCCCGTGGCGAACCAGCATCCCGAAACCGAAGCCTCCGGTCAGTTCCATCGTGCCGTTCAAGGCTCCGGTCCCGAACTCCACCAAGGGATCGAAGAAGTCAAAGGGGATCACCGGCTTGGCGTGCATGCCGAAGGTGGTAACGCCCCGCTGGGCATTCACGGGGTCGGCCCCGATGAGTATCGGGAACAGAAGAAGGATCAGCGCGACGCGGCGTCCGCGATGAGCAGTTGCTGGCCCACCCGGAGGATGGAGCGCCGTGATATGCCGTTCAATGCGCACAGGTCCTTGACCGTGGTCCCATAGCTTTCCGCGATCGCGTAAAGATGGTCACCTTTTCGCACCGTGTGGAAGCGCGTTCCCTTGGGATAGGCCGCGTAGGAATAACGCGTTCCCTTCAGGACCAGTACTTCGCACAGCAGTTCACCGTTGCTCAGATCGATCAATCGGGAAGGATCGATGGGTGTGCCTTTGTAGCGGACCTCGAAGTGCAGATGGCTTCCGGTGGAGCGCCCTGAGCTTCCTCCCAGTCCGATCACATCCCCCGCATCGACCACATCCCCCGCGCTGACCTTCAGGCGATGCAGATGCGCATAGAAGGTCTCCAATCCGTTGTAGTGCCTGACCACCACGAGCCGGCCGTAATTGCCGTAGAAGCCGGAGAAACGCACGACCCCGGGGAATGCGGATCGCACAGGGTCCCATACTTCCAGGTCGATGTCGATACCATTGTGGGGACGCCCGTCCCGCCATCCAAAGCGTGAGGTCAGCACGCCCTCGATCGGCATGGTGAAACCACAATTGGAAGGCCCGTCCACCAATTGGACCAGCAACAGGCTGTCCTCCGGGGCCGGTGTGCGTGCATAACAAACGGGGTTCGTCGTGACCCACGGACCGTATTCACCATCGAATGGATGGAGCGAGGCCTGCTCCCACGCCAAGTGACGCCCCCCGGATACATCGCCATGCGTGGGCATTTGTGCCGCATAGAGATTGATCTCATTGACCAGGGCATAGGGCACGGTATCAAGCTCAAAGAGCGAATCGATCAAAGAAATGATCTCCGACCCCTCCATCGCCCTGATCCTCCGGAAGAGCAACAGGTCGCGGAGCAGATCGGCAGGCGGATCGTCCATGGTGCAAAGCGAATCCAGGACGGCATCCAAGCGTTCATCCGAGAGCGCTTCCCCACCTTCCAGGAGGGTGTTGTCCCCGTACATGACCAATGCCGAGACCGTATCCGTGCGCAGGCTGTCCGTTGAATGTGCCCGAACCAGGCACTGGAACAGGGACCCTGCCACGAGGAACAGGAGCCGGAAAAAGCTGTTCGGTCCGCCTTTCCACATACCTTGCAGTTCAGGTGTCGCACCCTTTTACGGGTGAACGGCCGCCGAAGATACCGGCCGGGGATCATCGTCCACCGAGTTGCCGGTCAGCTTCTGGTGCTCAGTAGGAAACCTACGATCGCAAGGGTGACCATGCCGATGGTCACCGAGATCACGGTCCACCTCAACACGGGGTCGGCCATGAACGGTTCGCGGTGTCGACCCAGGACGAGGTAGTTGGCTCGAACGGCCTTTTCCCGATAATGCTGCTTGACGCCCACAAGGAAAGGGGAATTGCTGCGATCGTCCCGTTCGTAGCGGATCCCCAAGCGCTCCAATTCGACGCAGAACTCCCGAGCGATCATGTCGCTCTCAAAGCGAAAGACCAACCAGGTGGGGTCCTCCGGATGATCATCGAAATTGGTCAGGTTCAACAAGGCCATGCGCTCAGTCCTCGTGCCAGGTGGTCACGTCCGGTAAGGGCTTGCGGTAGCCTTTCGGCCATTCCACCCTGGGATATCCGATATAGAACAGGCCCAGACAGCGGCCTTCAACGCCCAAACCCAGGAAATCGCGCATCGCGTCGCTGGACAAGACCGGTCCGGTGGACCAGAACCCACCAAGCCCGTAGGCGGTGCAGGTCAAATGCATGTTCTGCACCGCACAAGCCACGGCACATATCTCGTCCAACTCGCTGATCTTGCCCTTGGGGTCACGTTCCATCCCGATGGCCACCACCACGGTGCTTTGCAGAGGACGCTGCCGGAGCTTATCGCATTTGGACGCAAGGAACATGTCGGTCGGTGTGATCGCCCGATAGGTCGCAGCCAAGTGGTCGGCCAACCTGCTGCGGGAGTTGCCCATGAATACCTGGAATCGCCACGGTTGCGTCATTCCGTGATTGGGTGCCCATGTGCCATTGCTCAAGATGCGCTCCACGACGTCCCGCAGCACAGGACGGTCAGTGAAGTCCTTGGGTTGGATCGTTCGGCGATCCCTGATCAGATCGCTCAGTTCGCTGACACTGTATCGCATGGTCCTTCGCTGGTCTGCTGGCGCAAAGGTCGGTCAGGCAGCAGTACGCTCCTGATCGCTGTCTTATCATTGCACCAAACCGCACCTCATGCATCGGAACTTTTACCCGCCCGGCCTTCTATGCTTCCTTTTCAGCTTTGGAGCCCAGGCACAACCCACGCTTGTCAGCACCGAGAACGCGCCTGTACCGGGTGAGACCTATACGTGGTATAGAGGGTCTTATGTTGATCCCGGCGCCGGTGGGGGTGCGGTCGTTTCGGATTTCAGCAGCATGGTGCCGACCGATACGGTGGAAAAGCTCTATGTGGCCGCAGGCACTACTCCCAACGGGAACCTGTTCAACACGGCCACGGTGGCCAGCGACGATCAGGAGGGCAGGTACATCTATCTGAAGGCCAGTAGCGTGGACCTGCAGCGGGTGGGGGAGGATACATTGGGCATTCAGGTACCTTACTCGGATGGAGCTGCGATCCTTCCGTTCCCATGTACGATCGGATCGAGCTGGGTGGACCCTTATGCTGCCACCTATTCGGTCAGTGGCCTTCCGTTCACCCGTACCGGTGTGATACGCGGCGAGGCCGACGGCTACGGACAGCTTCAGATGCCTCTGATCACCTTGGAGAACGTGCTGCGGGTAAGGACCAATGACACGTTGACCAATACATCCCCGTTGGGATCCATCGACATCACCATCGAGGAGTTCGCATGGTACAAGACCTATGTAGCCGTGCCGCTCATGATCGTGCGGAACAAGACCCTTTCCATCAACGGCGGTGCCCCGGTGCTCATCCAGGAGACCGAGTGGGTGGATTCGCTTGGTGTCGGCTTGTTCGAACATGCACGGGGAATGGTGGACATAAGCCTGTTCCCCTCTCCGGCCCAGGACTTGACCATGGTGCGATTCATGAGCGATGGCAGCTCGGAGCACAGCTTGGAGGTCATTGATGCGGAGGGCAGGATCCTGCGTACAGAGCGTTTGGGACGCGTTCCCGCTGGGATCTGGCAGGAGGAACTGGACCTGAGGGACCTGGTCCCAGGGCACTATCTCGTACGCATCACCACATCCAACGGCGCCCAAGGGGTGCACCGGCTGGCCGTGATGCGCTAAGGAGCCTTCCGGACCGGTTCATTGGCGCTGGAACCCGGTGCGCATATCCGACCCTGTTGGGTCCTCGGAGATCTCCAGGTCGAACCAGGGTGCTGCAGCCAGGAGGTGGTCGAAGATGTCGGCCGCGAGCCGCTCGTAGGCTGTCCACTCCTTGGCCCGACTGAAACAATAGATCTCCAGTGGAAGTCCGTTCCGTCCTGGTTCCAACTGGCGGACCATCAGGGTCATGCCTTCATGTACGCGCGGTTCCTCGCGGAGATAGGCTTCGGCATAGGCGCGGAAGACACCCACGTTCGTCTGGTTCCTTCCGTTCACCGGAAGGGAACGGTCCACCTGCCGGGTCTCATTGTATGCGATCAGTTCGGCCTGTGTGCGTTCCACATACTCCTTGACCAGGCGTAACCGGCGGAAGCGCTCCAGGTCTTCCTCCGAACAGAAGCGGATGCTGGAGATCTTTACGAAGATGGCCCGTTTGATGCGACGCCCTTCGCTCTCCTGCATTCCACGCCAGTTCTTCACTGCGTCGGAGATGAAGGCGTAGGTCGGAACAGTGGTGAATGTCTTGTCCCAATTCCGCACTTTCACGGTGGTCAAGGTGATGTCCGTGACCTCACCATCCGCACCATACTTGTCCAGCTGGACCCAGTCGCCGACATGCACCATGTCGTTCACGCTGAGCTGCACGCTGGCCATGAAGCCCAGGATGCTGTCCTTGAAGACCAGGAGAAGCACCGCACTGGCAGCGCCCATCGCACTGAAGATGTAGATCGGGTTCCGTTCGAATACAAGACTGATGATGATCACACCGGTGATGATGCCGGTTATGATCTTGGTCAGTTGCGTGTAGCTCGCGATCGGTTTATCCCTGAACTTCTCCTGCTCGCTCAAGTGGGACCTGATCGCACGCATGAAGGCGAGAAAGGTCATGTACAGGGTAAGGATCAGCACCACGGAGAGGGCCTTTGCCATGACCACCTGCAGGTCCGGGTGTCGATGAAGTATCGGGGGTGTTATCCGTTGCAGGAACAGGATCGGGATCAAGACCGCCAGCTTGCGGAAGAACCGATGCCGGATCAATTCATCATCGAGCTGTGTCCGGCTTCGCTGGACCAGGGGGTAGACGATCCTGACCATGAGGATCCGACCCACCCACCATAGGGTAAGTCCGATGAGCAATGCACCAGCGAACAGGATCGCTTCGTGCGTCCAGGAATCGGTCTCCAATTGCCCCCCGATCAGGTCGTTCACCCAAGCCTCGAGACGCTCACCACCGGGTGATGCGATCAGGTCCAGGGTCCTGGGTCCCGGATCAGTTCCGCTCATGGTCGTCAAAGGTACCTTTACCGCTATGCTTCTTCCTGATGGCTCGGGAACTGGCCACAGGCGCACGATCTGGGTGCTTGGAGCGATCACGCTCATCGGTATGGGCGGTGTTGGGTCGGTCCTGATCAGGAACGTCCAGCAGCGCCCATTGGGAAGGGTCGTCCTTGGAATCGGAGACTTCAGCGAACAGCTCTTGTTCGGGTCGTTCCTGGGCATCGCATTTGCGGCCGCAGGATGGTATCTGCTGAAGCGACCACGAATGTCCAGTGTCCGGCTGCGCTATTCGGACCTGTTGCGACCGTTCATCAGGCATCGTGCGGACCGGATCATGATCGCCCTTTGCGCTGGGATCGGTGAGGAGCTCCTGTTCCGGGGTGCGCTTCAGTATTGGTTGGGTGTTCCGATCACGGCCTTGCTTTTCGTGGCCATACACGGATACTTGGACCCGCGGGACAAACGCCTGCTCCTGTATGGCACCTACCTCACCTTGTTCATGGTGATAGTGGGTTATTGGGCAGGATGGAAGGGCCTCCTGGCCCCGATGGCGGCGCATGCGTGGTTCGATCTCTGGCTGCTGGAACGCATGGCTGGCGATCCGTCGGACCGAGATCATTGACCGGTCAATGGTTCAGGCTTGTGGGTATTTGTGAATGTCCCGGTATTCCTCGTCCAGATCGCTCTTCACGCGGTGCATTTTCATGCCCAGCATGGCCAGCTCGCGATGTCCATGGTCCAACAACCAGCGGAATGCGTCCCGCTCTCCATCGCCGCACAAGGCCAATTGCTTCAGGGTCACGGAGCCGCTTTTCTCCAGCCAGGCCAATGCCTTCTTGTCGCCCTCGATCCCGGAGATCACGGCCATCAGATGTGGATGTCCGTTCTTCATGAGCCATTCGCGGGCCTCGCGCTGGTTGCGCAGGGCAAAGGTGAATATCCCCAGCTCCGGATACCCGTTCTTCATGAGCCAATCGCGGATACCGCGATCGCCGCTTATGGCCTCGCCCCAAGCGAGCAGGACTTTGGCAGGGTATTCTGTGCGCATATCGTCCAAAGGTATTTACCGTGGGGTCGCTGTCGGAGGTATGTTTGCGCTCATGCGGCCCATGCTGTTGCTCCTGTTGATCCTGCCGACACTGCTCTGGGCACAGGCCGATCGGAAGTCGGCAGCTGTACGGAAGCAGCTTGATCGGGGTAGTCCCTATCCGGCGATCCGTAAATGCGACCAGTTGCTGAAGGAACGCCCCCGGGATGCCTTGTTATTGTGCTATCGTGCTGAAGCACGGAACATGATCGGGGATTTCAAGAATGCCGCGTTCGATGCTTCCATGGCCTATCGGTCCGATCCGGATGTGCCAGGTCTGATGCTCGTTTGGGGGATGGCCTTGAAAGGGGGCGGGCACCTGGACAGCGCCAGGGTGCTCCTAGAACAGGCAGAGGCAGGGTCAGAGCGCGATACGCAGCTGGCCATGCTCCATTCCTTGCTTGGGAATTGTGATCGTGCACTGGAACTGTTCGATGCGCTGTTGGAAAAGGAAGAACGATCCCTGCTTCTGCGGGAACGTGCGGTATGTCGGATCCAGAAAGGGGATACGGTTGGTGGGTGGTCGGACCTGGACAGGTGCATCGAGTTGGATCCGCGTGACCCTGCTGCTTGGAACAGTCGAGGCCTGCTGCGTTTCGCTGCGCAGGGTTCGCACCAGACCGCCTTGGAGGACTATCGCCAGGCACTGAAATTGAACCCGAACTATTCCTTTGCCATCAATAATCGTGGTGCAAGCCGCATGGCGTTGGGGGACTTGAACAAGGCACGCCAGGACTTTGCGTTGGCGGGGAGGAAGAACCCGAACAATCCGTACGTGGACTTCAATAAGGGGCTTCTTGCCATCAAGGAGGGTTCCGAGGATGCCGCTTGCGTGCACTTCAGGGAGGCGATGCGAAAGGGAGGCGTCCCTCAGTCGGCGGACCGGTTCCAACAACTTTGGGAGGCGCACTGCTCGAGCCGGTCGGCGCCGGAAAAGGAACTCGGAGTACCACCCGTGCGACCCGGGGAAAAGGAACAGAACAAGACCCGCAGGACCAATGCGCCTGGTGGTTCGAACGCACCATAGGAATGAGCGAGATGAAAGGCATGTTGCGCGAGGACGCGCTGAAGGACCGCGTCATCATAGTGACCGGGGGTGGGACCGGATTGGGTCGGTCGATGGCCAACTACTTCCTCGAACTGGGCGCGTCCGTGGTGATCACGAGCCGCAAACTGGACGTGCTCACAGCGACCGCGAGGACCATGGAGGAGGAGACCGGTGGCAAGGTGCTCCCTCTGGCATGCGATGTGAGGAGGTATGTTGAAGTGGAACGGATGGTCGCCGAGGCCATTGCACACTTTGGGAAGGTCGACGGTCTCCTGAACAATGCCGCAGGGAATTTCATCAGCCCGACGGAGCGACTGAGCAGCAAGGCCTTCGAAGTGATCATCGACATCGTCCTGATGGGTTCGGTGAACTGCACGCTGGCGCTGGGAAAGCACTGGATAGACAAGGCGGAGCGGGATAAGGCCATATTGAACATCGTGACCACCTATGCCTGGACCGGTTCCGGCTACGTGGTTCCCAGTGCATGTGCGAAGGCAGGGGTACTGGCGATGACCCGCTCGCTGGCTGTCGAATGGGCGAAGTATGGCATTCGGTCCAATGCGATCGCACCGGGGCCTTTCCCCACCAAGGGAGCCTGGGAACGGCTTTTGCCCGGGGAGATGATGGAGCGCTTTGACCTGTCCAAGCGGGTCCCGTTAGGTCGGATGGGGGAGCATCAGGAGCTTGCCGACCTGGCAGCCTACCTTATTTCTTCCTACAGTGGATACGTGAACGGCGAAGTGGTGACCATCGACGGCGGAGAATGGCTGAAGGGGGCCGGACAGTTCAATATGCTCGATCAGGTCGAGCCGGGCATGTGGGATGCCATTGAGGCAATGGTCCGCAACGTGAAAGGGAGCTGACGTGCCTCAACGTGCTCACCCCTGCTGGCGCGGCATGTTCTTTGTAAATATCTTTGGCAAAAGTCCTTAACAACATGAATGTGATGAAGATAACATTGGCATCCCTGGTGATCATGGCCCCCTTGTTGATCGCGGCCCAAGGGAACGTCTCAGAATCCGCGGCCATGGGCGCCAAAGCGGAAGCCCAGGAGCTGGCGAAAGCTGTGGGCCTGGATGAGAAGATGGCGGCACGCTGCGAGTCGATGATCATGGAGGTGGAAACCAGCCTCAGCGGAGTGCGCGGACAGCAGGAGAAACTTCAATCACAGGTCGACGAGGCCTATACTTCGGCCTACAAGCAGCTATCCGAGCAGCTCAATGAGGAACAGCGTGAGAAGTTGAGCGTCTATTTGAAGAACAAGCAGGCGGGTGGCGCCTCCTGTGCCCATGCCAAGGCGTCCGGTTGCTGCGCCGGTGGTGCCACCAAGACCGAGAAGGCGCCAATGGACAAGGCCGAAATGAAGAAGGCGCAGAGCGAGAAGAATAGCGCTACGAATAAAGCGGTCGCATCACCGAGCATGAAGTAATACCTCACGCACCCAATAGAAAAGCCGGGATCATCCCGGCTTTTTTTTTGTGTGCGCCGCCGCCAAGACAGTTCCAGGCCTAACCCACCTCGATGACGAGGTACTTGGATACGCTCCAGAAGCGTTCCGCATCCTCGATCACCAGGCTATCGAACGTTCCTTCCCAGGAATACGAGCCTTCTGGATGGTTGGTGACCAACCGCGCCTTCCGCGCGCCCACCGGGACCATCTTCAGCTTGGTGATATCCACCTCCTCGAAATAGGAGGCATCCATGCCCGACGTGTTCAACTTGCTGACCTTGCCCAGCCCAACGAAACCTCCCTCCGTGGTCAACACGCCCTTTTCGCGCAGTTCCTTGGTCGTGCCCACGGCATAGTACGCCTTGTTGAGCTCGTCGCGCTGGAGGTCGGTCAGTTGCTCCTTGTCCCGGTACATTTCGATCAATGTGGCCAGGCTGCTGTTCGTGCTGGCCAGTTGCTCCTTCAGGATGCCGATCTCGGAATCCTTCTCAGACACCGAGCGTTCAAGCTCCAGTATGGTCTTTTGCAGTTCTGCCATTGTACCACCATCCGCCTTGGCCTGCTTGCGCATCGCAGCGATCAGGGCTTTGTTCTCATCCAGCAGCGTTTCAATGGCGGCCAGGTCACTGGCGATCTGCTCTTCCATGTCCTTCGGCGCCTCACCGTTCTCTGTCGGTCGGCCTATGGCCCCTTGTCGTTCCCTGATCTCGCGAAGGTTCTCACTAATGCGATTGAACGAACCGAAAAGCGCATTGATCGAGGAATCTCGTTCAGCCACCAATGCCTCGGTACGTCGTTGGTCCTCGGCAAGCTGCTTGTATGGTTCGCTCTGCTCAGGGGGTTCCTGGCAACCCAAGCTCAGCATCAGTAGAACCAGGGACGATCGGGAATGACGGAAGAGATCACGCATGGTCGATGAACTTTGCTCTTCAAAACTACGTACGAGCTGTGTTGGAAAGGTTATTGCATGGCCGATCGTTCGAACTCTGTTCCGTCATCGTACCCTGCGAAGCGACGATGCCTGGAATTTTGTGACCCATGTCCCTAGCGCTGCGATACCCGCTGATGATAGGCATCCTGACCGCCGTTCAGGTGCTTACCCATCATGCGAACGCGCAATCGGGTGGGACCGAGGTACTCACGGCCGAGTTCTCCAAACTCAGCGCCAAGGAGCGCAGCCGCCTGGCTCGTCAGGAAGCTGAGGATGCGAAAAAGGATACGGCGTTCAATCGGGTCATGCAGGAGGCTGAAATGGCTTTCAAGGCCAGGCAGTTCGACGCTGCCATGGCCACCTATGAGAAGGCCCGGGCGATGCGACCGCTCAACGTATATCCTCGCGTGAAGATCGAGGACCTCAAGGTATACATGGCCGAACTGGAGGAAGCTGCGAGGGCCGTGAAGGATAGTACCCAGGCCGAACCCCCGTCCTTATCGGAACTACCGTTGCTAGAAGAGCCTGGGGCAGCTGGCCGAAAAGGCCTCGATACTGTCGGGACCCTGCCGACCAGCGAACGATACCCTTCGAGCGATGAGCGACCGACCGGGGTGGCGGAGGTACCCCCATCCCAAACCAGACCTGTACAGGTCCAAGAGCTGCGCAGCCGACCCGTGTTGCCGGAAGGGACCGACATGCAGGAGGAACGGTTCAGGGAGGGAAATGCGGAAGTGGTGCAGCGGACGATCGTGACCGATGGGCTGGTCCGCGTGTATCGGCAGGTTACCCATCCATGGGGACAGGTGTACTATTTCCTGGATGGGGTAGCGGTCGGTGAGCGTGTTTGGAAGGAGCGGTTCCCGCAAGATCGCTAAAGTGCCACGGTTCCGAGCGGGAAGTACTAGCTCCTTTGCGGAACGAGCTTGACAGGCATGTCGAGAAGTGCCTTGTAATCCATTCCGGCCTCCTGAAGGTCCAGGTCGTCCTCCGGGTGCAACCATTCCATGGCCACCTTGGAGCGTCCGGAAACATGCAGTTCATCCAGGACCTTCAGGATATCGAGCAGGTATTTGGCGGTGCTGGAGTTGAAGTAATCCAGGCGCAGGCTCACACGGGTGGTACCAGCCGGCATTGCGGCATATCGCTCCACGGCCTGGAAGATGGGGCGATAGAACCCATCCGCATCCTCGTGGACCGAACAGCCTTCCACCTGGAGGATACCTTGCAACCCGTCCAATCGCACACGGGGCGTTTTGTCCGTGGCTTCCAGAAGGAGTTCGGCCATATCCGACGAAGGTAAGGGGGAGTGATCGAGCGCGGAACGGTCTTTCGTCGTTGATGTCGAGTGCTTACCTTTTCCGTCGGAACGAAACGGAGCCCATGAGAACCATCCTGGTCCCATACGATTTCTCGGATTGTGCCACAGACGCCTTGCGGGTGGCAGCGACCTTGGCCAAGAAGACCGGTGCATGCATCGATGTGGTGCACATGTATGAACAGATGACTGATTTCCATACGGAGAACCAGCGCATCCGCGCTGAACTGGAAGCGAAGATGGAGGAGGTGCCCAGATTGGATTTCTTGGAAGGGGTCGAATTGAAGAAGTTCATGCTTCGTCAAATGTCCATCACGGACATGTTCAAGAACGAATCACTTGCGCACGTCGACCTCGTGGTCATGGGCTCGCATGGAGCAAGGGGGATCCGGGGT
>JAGQVN010000250.1 GCA_020437905.1 Flavobacteriales bacterium | reverse complement strand
TTTCGTAGTACTGCTCGGTCACCAGTTCCTCCTGGTTGCCGATCGCGCGCACCATGAAGAAAGCCATCAATCCGATGAATGCGGCCATCGCAAGGAACAAACCATGACCCCATGTGAACTTCATTTCCCGGGCATTGGTCCTACAAATGAAGTGGACAGCTCCTCGATCAGGCGATCGCCACTGAACACACCGACCACGACCTCGGTCTTCATGCCTTCCAGGTCCTTGCGATCCAGGACGATGAACAGCTCCCCTTCGCTCAGATCGGCACTACCCAGAAGAATGCTCTTGCCGATCAGCTCGACCTGCCCGGTCGGTCGCAAAGTGCGGAATTCAATAGGCATCTCATCGTTTGTCTTGTTCACCAGCTTGTAGTTGTACATGTTGCTGATATGCGCCTCGTCCCGTTCCTGGTACAGAACGCCCGGCGTTCGGAGCAGGGTGGCCTCCACATCGCTTCGCACAGCGAATAATCCCACCATGACCGAAATGAGGACAACGAGGACCGCGCTGTATGCTTTCATTCGAACGGTGAACCGGAAGGGACGCTTGTCACTGATCTCGCTTTCACTGGCGTAACGGATCAAGCCTTTCGGAAGGCCCACGCTATCCATCATGTGGTCGCAGGCGTCGATACACGCGGTGCAATTGATGCACTCGAGCTGCGTTCCGTTGCGAATGTCGATCCCTGTCGGGCAAACATGAACGCACTGTCCGCAGTCGATGCAATCACCTTTCCCGACCGCCGAACGTTCCTCGTTCTTCCGGAACTTGCCACGGGCCTCTCCGCGTTCATGATCGTAGGCGATCACCACCGAATGCCGATCGAGAAGCACCCCTTGAAGCCTTCCATACGGGCACACCGTGGTGCATACCTGCTCGCGCATGAACGCGAAGACCCCATAGAACACGAGGGAGAACCCTACCATGGCAAGAAAGCCACCAGCGTGCTCCTCAAAGGGTCCTGTGATGATGCCGAACAACCGCTCACTACCGATCAGGTACGCCAGGAACACATTGCCGATGACGAAAGCGATGGCAAAGAAGATGGCGTGCTTCGCTGTCTTCTTGCCGATCTTCTCAGCGTTCCACTCGGCACGATCCAAGGCACGCTGCTGCTTCCAGTCCCCTTCAATGGCATATTCGATCTTCCGGAACACCATCTCCATGAAGATCGTCTGGGGGCATATCCAACCGCAGAAAATGCGCCCGAAGGCCACCGTGAACAGGGCGATGAACACGATGCCGGTGATGAACAACAGAACGAACAGATGGATGTCCTGAGGCCAGAAGGTTTGTCCGAACAGGACGAACCGACGCCCCAGCACATCGAATAGCACCAAAGGTCCACCGTTCACTTGGATGAGGGGTGCCGAGAACAGCAGGGCGAGGAAGAAATAGCTCAGCCAAGTGCGCCAACGATAGAACCTTCCTGAGGGCTTCTTCGGATAGATCCAGATACGCTTGCCCTGCTTGTCCACCGTGGCGATGGAGTCGCGGAAGCTTTCGTCCCGTTCGACCCGGGTCTGTTCCTGCTCGATCACTGGAGACTGGCCACTTCAACCCCCTCGGTCGCCGGCGGCAGCGAGTCGTTGCCTGCAGGGACCGGGGATGCATCACCTTCAGGCGCCCAGACCTCACCTTGTGGCTCCTTGGGGTTCGGTGGGTTGGTCCCCTCCAGGGTCAGGATGTAGCTCATGACCTGTTCGATCTCCGAAGGCTTGAGCTGCGCCTTCCAGGCGATCATTCCTTTCTCAGGCACACCATAGGCGATCGTGTGGAAGATGTTCTTGGTGCCTCCACCATGGATCCAATATTCATCCGTCATGTTCGGGCCCACTCCTCCTTCACCACCGGCACCATGGCACGCCACGCAGTATTGCGTCCAGATGGCCTTTCCGGCGTTCAAGGATGGCTCATCGGTCAGAAAGGTGGCCGAGTTCTCATCGACCATGTCCGAGAACTGCGCCAGATACCGCTCCACATCGGCCTTGGCCTGCTCCATCTCCTGCACATACGCGGTCTCCTGATCGGGCCAAACATTGATCACATGCACATTCACCAGATAAATGACCCCCCAGGCAATGGTCCCATAGAACAACCAGACCCACCAGGGCGGCAGGACATTATCGAGCTCATGGATACCATCGTATTCGTGGTGCATGAGTACATCCTCCTCCTTCTCTACCTCAACGGTCCGGGTCAGACGCTTCAGCAGATCATCCGCAAAGCCTGGCCGCTGGACCTGCCCGCTAGCGGGCTCATCGTCCTTTGCCGGACCCGAGAGTGATCGGGCCATGCCGCGCACGTAGTTCAATTGGACCAGCAGGACCACGAACAAGGCCACGTTCGCTGCGACCAACCACCAGAACAAGGTGACCGTGGTGGCCAAGGGGAACAAAGCGCCGGTGGCTGCTTCGGCCTCGATGGGCCCGATCAGGCCGAGGACCAGGAGAGCAGCTCCGGCATTCCGTGCTTTCAGCCAGCCGCCACCGCGTGTTCCGAGCGTCCGGATGATCGCGGATAGTGACAGAATGATGGTGACCTGGACCAGCGCCACAGCGAGCAGGATATAGTTGGTGCTCATGGTCACATCGGGGCCGAAACCGGAGGCTCCGGAAGCATCCTGGGCAACAACCGGCAATGCAGCGAGCACGAACAAGCCGGGCAGGATCGATCGCGATAGTGGAATGGTATGCATGGTCTTCAGGTTCACCGGTCTATGAACGTTAATGATCGGACAATGGCAGTCGGTTCATGCGATCCAAGTGCCGCTTGTCCACGGTCTGCACCCACCACAGGACAGCCATGAAAATGGTCAGGAACAGTACGAAGGCGATCACCGGATAGATGCCTATCCCTGCGATCGTATCCATGTGATGTTTGATGAACTTCAACATGGCAGGGTCACTTGGACGCCGTGGCGGAAGGGTCCATTTGTTTGATGTCGGTACCCAGTCTTTGCAGGTATGCGATCAGCGCAATGATCTCCTTGTCCGGGTCAGCATCGATCTTGTCCTTCTTCAAGCTCTCGACGATGACCGCAGCCTGGGCCTTCAGCTCATCATTGGCGACATCTTCATATCCCTCCTCGTAGGGCACACCGACCGTCCGAAGGGCGGCGATCTTTGCGGCGGTCGTGTTCAGATCGATGGACCTTTCGTACATCCACGGATAGGCCGGCATCAGCGATCCTGCGCTCATGGAGGTGGGATCGAACATGTGATAATAGTGCCAGGAATCGGGATACTTGCCGCCCACCCGCTGCAGATCGGGCCCAGTACGCTTACTGCCCCATTGGAAGGGATGATCGTACACGAATTCCCCGGCCTTGGAGTATTCACCGTAGCGTTCGGTCTCGCTTCTGAACGGCCTGATCATCTGACTGTGACAGGTGTAGCAGCCTTCACGGATGTAGATGTCCCGACCCTGGAGCTCCAAGGGAGTGTATGGTTTCACACTGGCGATGGTGGGCACATTGCTCTTGATCAGGAAGGTGGGGACCAGCTCAATGAGCCCTCCAATGGCAACGAGGACCAGACTGAGCACGAGCATCTGAATGGGGCGGCGCTCGATCCACCGATGCCAGTAGCCACCATCATGTTGTGGGTCGTACTCCTTCTCCAAGGCCGGTGCTTCGGCCTCTTCGTTGGCCACCAACTTTCCGGCCGCAACGGTCTTCAACACATTGTATACCATGACCAAGGCCCCACCCAGGTACAACGTACCCCCCAGTACCCGCAGCCAGTACGCATACTTGATCTGGAGGACAGTGTCCAGGAAGTTCTTGTACACCAGGTAGCCATCCGGGGTGAACTGCTTCCACATGAGGCTCTGTGTGAAGCCAGCGAAATAGAGCGGGACCGCGTAGAAGAC
>JAGQVN010000249.1 GCA_020437905.1 Flavobacteriales bacterium | reverse complement strand
TGAGCGAGTGCTGTGTGACGAGGTCCGGGCACTGAAGGATCGGGTCGATTGGCCATGTGAGCTCCATACCCGCTTCAACCGGACGAACATGGGCCTTCGTCTGGGGGTCAGTTCGGCCATCGATTGGTTCTTCGAACACGAGGAAGAAGGCATCGTACTGGAGGACGACACGCTACCCGTCCCTTCGTTCTTCCGCTTTTGTCAGGAACTGCTTGAGCGATATCGTGACGATAATCGGATCTGGGTGGTCATGGGGAATAACCTGATGGACGAGTGGAAGGGCGCGCGGGATGGGGACTATTGGTTCTCCGCACATGGGTATGGAGCACCCTGGGGCTGGGCAAGCTGGCGCAGGGCTTGGTCGCACTACGATGTGACCATGGCGCAATGGCCGGAATTGAAGAGGTCCCAGGCCCTGAAGGACTTCTATCTCAATCGGGATGAACGACGCGAGGTGAACATGATCTTCGACCTGGTCCACTCCGGACAGATGAACTCGTGGTCATATCAGTTCGACATTACACGGATCACGAACCAAGCAGTGAATATCCTCCCGGAACAGAACCTCATTACCAATATCGGCTTTGGGGAGGATGGGACCCATACGGTCCGTAGGCGCGACCGCCGGAACAAGGATACGGCGGCGGATATTCGCTTTCCCTTGAACCACCCGGGCCGGATACACGTGGATCGCGAACGGGACGAAAAGTATTTCATGCGCTACATCAATACGCCCGGGTTGGAGCGTTTCAAATGGTGGGTAAAGGACCATCTGCCTGGAGGTGATGAGAACATCATTGTTCGGACGGTCTCTTCTGTAAGGAAAAAACTGGGGGTCAGGTGATCGAGCGCGACCCATATGGGAAGGCCCCATGCTGCTGAAGTCCGACCTGGTCAACTTCCTTTTCCTGATCGGTTTCGCGGTCTTCGGATACGGGAACTACATAGGCCAGGTGGATGGCCTTTCCGAGGGATTGATCGTTTCCTCGATGGCATTCATGGCCATCATTTTGTTCTACCTCATTGATACGCTGTATCGAAAGCGTGTCGGGTACGAACTTACGGGCACTTATTGGCTCGGTCTCACTTACATCGTCACGTTGATCGTTTCCCTCATCGTGGCGTTGCGTGGCGGTATACCCGGTGTGAACCCGGGTAACCTGTTGCTTTCGAGCGTCTTGGTATTGTCCTCGTTCAATGCCGCGGTCATCGTCCTGTTCTACAACCGAGGTGACCCGGATTTTGATTTCGCCAAGCTCTTTCTCAAGGCGCTGGGCGTATTGTTGCTTGTGAATGTGCTGGGCTTCGCGCTCGGCATGCATGGCGAGGGTCACAACATCGAGGGTCGTGTCAACCTCCCGTTCTTCCGCGGCATCTACCACGGGGCGCACATACTTTCTGTTTTCTGCTTGATGCTGGTGTTCTATTTGCGGGATCCGCTGCGGGATCCGGTCCGCTATTTCATCCTGCTTTCGATTATGCTCGGCGGTGTTGTGCTGATGCTTGGCATCAATAGTCGCCTGTCCTTTCTGGTGTTCGCATTGCTCCTGGTCATCATTGTCACAAAGGCGGCACGGGTGATCAAAGGGCTCTATACCCTGTCGCTCTTCACATTGCCCCTGCTGTTGAGCTTTGCATTGCTCGTGTACCAGATATTGAGCTTGCCCGTCTTCGTGGCCATACTGAAGCGAGTGGACAAGGAGGATGTCACCACCTTCAATGGTCGATCATACCTCTGGGCCTCGGTGGGCGAGTGGGCGTGGAACGACCGGACCGGGCTGCTCTTCGGGAATGGGTTCAAAGGGCACTATAAGCTGGGTCTGCTCGAGCTGGTGGCGAAAATGTGGGACCAGCCCCATGCCTACAACATGCATACGCACAGCACCTTCACCGAGGTCGCGGTCGCCCAAGGCGTGTTCGGCGTGTTGTTGCTGTATGTGCTTTTCTGGCGTGGGTTCAAGTTCTTCAGAAGCAACTACATCGAGGACACGAAACTGGCGCCCATGTTCGGGGGGTTTCTCTATCTGCTCTTCATCTGGCAGATCGATATCGTCTGTTACCATACCGATATCGGACATGCCGTGCTATTCGCCATGTTGGCACCATTGGCCATAAAAGGACCATGGACCTCAACGAAGAGGCCCATGGTCGGATGAGGTCTTGGAAACGCTTTGTCAGCGAACGATGAGCCGATGGTTCTCCCTGCGACCCTCCTGCTCCACGCTGACCAAGTAGGTCCCAGGGGTGATCGCCCGGTCCAGTTCGATGGTTAGGCCCTGCATCGAACGGTGCGACAGGAGCTCTTTCCCGGTCAGGTCGAACAGGCGCACCGTTCGAGGCCCGGCCGTGCGGGAGCCGTTTATCTGCAAGGTCCCACCGGCTTGCACCGGGTTGGGGAAGATCGACACCTGGTCGGGTTCATCCAATGCGGGTCCCTCCGTTCCGGTGGTCAACCCGCATAGCGATGCCTCCTCGCGGATCAGGACCTTCGAACCCATGGGTGGGATGGTCACACTTCCGTCATGCAGCGTACCGTCCACTTCGCTCCAACATCCCGTCAGGTTGAACGTCTCAGGGGTGTCCCCCTCGTTATGCAGCAGCATTTGGTCCAGACCCGGATCACGCGGGTCCACGGTCACGCGCTGGAGCTCCACATTGTCGATCCAGTAGTCACCATAAGTGTGGTGCTTCCTCCACTGAAGGTTGCCGTTGTCGGTGAGGTCGCTTTGAAAGAACAGGGTGATCTCCCGTCGTTCGCTGCTGAACGGTACTGCGCGCTCGAACACCTGGTTCAGGCTGTTCTGCTGGGACCAACCCTTGAATCCGCTCAGGACTTGACCATTTCCGCTCCCGACAAGACTGAATTTCATCCGATACCAGGCCCCGTTCTGTACGGAGCTGCTCGGATCATGCGAAAGAAAGTGGAAGTCGTGCGTGGAATTGTTGTTGAAGCTGACCTTCAATGCTCCATTGTCAAGTTGTGAATAATCATGGGTGAGCACTCCCTGTGACGGCCATCCGGACCAGTCGTTGATGTTATAGTCGAACTGAGCATTGGGGGTCATGGGCGCTCCCACCTCGCTGACCACGTCGTAGGGAAGGAACCGATGCGTGCTTCGTGCCGAGTTGGCATCCTCGTTGAATTCGTCCTGCCATTGTTCCAGGGTCATGTATTTCCTCTCCGTGGTGGGCAGGCTATACACAAGGATGCTGATCTCATTGTACGGATTGTGGTAGTGGTTGTCGTCGAACGTACCGAAGTCGACCCATGGTCCACTGTACACGTTCATTTGATCCATGCAGAGCTGTTCCGCGCTCAGGCAATACATGATGTTGCCCGTGATCTGGTCATTGTAGGAAGGCACATAATAGGGAGGGCTTCCTCCAGGAGTGTTGTAGTTGGAATAGTCGGTGAATCCGAGTTGGGTGCGGTTGTTATACAGCACATTGTCCTTGACCACGTTGTTGGTGCTTATCATGGTGTGGTCCACACCAATGCCGTTCCCTCCACAGTTGAAGACCGTATTCTTTTCCACCAGGGTGTTCATCATGCTGGTGTTCCCGAAATAGATGCCGTGGCTCAGGGAGAAAGCGTTGTGATGCTGAGGTGGAATGGACTCCCAATTGCCTGTCATGTCCTTCACGATGTTGTTCCGGATGATGAGCCCGTCCGATCCGTCGAGAGCAATGCCTCCACCGTCATTGAGGATCGTCGTACAGCTGCTGACGACGTTGCGCTCGATCAGACTGTTCTGGCCCGTCACGATGCCTATGTATCCGATGTTCTCAATGCGGTTGTCAGCGATGATGATGTCATTCGAGCTGGTGCGTATGCCGAAATAGCCCCAGTTGTTCTCTCCCTCACCAGGTATCGTTGCGATATCCCGGATCTCACAATGGGAGACCGTCCCGCTACCCAGTAGCCAGACACCCGTGGCGAAGGTTCGCTCCACGGTGCTGTGATGGATGTGCTGATCGGAGCCTGTGGTGTAGATGCCGTGATGGGTATCTGCGGTCTTACAGTGGGAGATCTCGATCGCGGTGGTGCCTGAAAGACGAATGGATGCTTCGGTCTGATGTTCGAAGCTCAGGTCCTTGATCAGGATGTCATGCCGTTGCCAGCCAACGTAGATACCGCGGTCCGTGATGGCCGCCTCGATCAGGTCGTTCGAAGGGTTCCCGCCGTCCGGTGCAATGAGGTAGAGCATGGATGTGGTGGCGTCGTAGAACCATTCGCCAGGGGCATCCAGCTGGGCGAACTTGTTCCGCAGGAAGTAGCCCCAACCGTCCTCGGTCAACGTGTTGCCGGTGCTGGTGTGGGTCAGGCTGCCGGGTGTCGAAGCCGTCACAAAGGCTGTATCATAGCTCCATTGTGTGGTCCGAATGACCGCTGTCGCTCCCACCCAATGACCGCTGCTCTGGTTCAGGTCGCTGTCCGTGAGCCCAGTGGAGGTGCCACCATCCACGCGCAGCCAGCCTGTGTTCGGGTGGCGCGCCAAGGTCAGGTACTCACCGTTGAAGAATATGTACTTCGGTCGTTGTCCGAGTGGAGCCTTCCAGATGTTCCCACTGTGCTGGGTCCATCCGGTCACCGCGACACTGCCACTGATCACTGGGTCGCTCCCATTCCCATAGGCGCCGAACTCGATGGGGTCGCTGGCACTACCCGAGTTCAGCACATTGATGCTTCCACGATAGGTAGCTCCGCGTTGGAACAAGACCCGGTCTCCTGGTTGCAATTGATTGGCGCCCTGGTTCACCCGGTCGATGGTCTGCCAGGCCTGTGCTTGGGAGGTCCCGCTATTGTTGTCGTTCCCGCTGGGCGATACGTAGTATGTGGTCGCCCATGCGACGATCGAAAGGACCCATGCGCTGAATGCGAGTACTGAACGCAGGGGGCTGGTGAAAGAAGAGGTGTATCGCTCCATCGGTTCCAGGTTCTTTGGAGCCTGATACTTCGGAGACGGCTTCATTGTTCGGGGTGTTCGACGAACGCTGTACAGACGTCGACGGAGTGTTGGGAATGGATGTTGGCCAACCGATCCCAGGTCACCTCTCGCACAACCGGCACCAGCTATCCATGGGGATCGCATCTTTGGGGCATGCCACACGTACTAAGGGGGTCTGGTGCTGCCGGCGAATAGCTTGATCGAGGCAATGAAAGGGAAGCGGCTGCTGATAACGGGAGGTTCAGGGTTCATCGGAACGAACATGGTCCAGCATTTCCTGGACGAAGGCATAAGCCTGTGCAACCTGGACTGGAACAGACCGCTGAGTAGGGAGCACGATCCCTATTGGAGGGAATGCGACGTCATGGATACCGAGGGGATGCTTCAGGTATTCAACGAGTTCGAACCCACGCATGTGGTCCATCTCGCAGCACGCACGGATACCGAGGAGCAGGAGGACATGGATGCATATGTGCAGAACCATGAAGGCACCCGGCGCCTCCTGGACGTGGTGAAGAAGTGTCCGGGTATCGAGCGCCTTGTCGTGACGAGCACCCAGTTCGTATGCGAGGCGGGCTATCAGCCCAAGGATGATCTCGATTTCAAACCGTTCACGCTTTACGGAGAGACCAAGCGCCTTACGGAACTGGCGACCCGTGAAGCGGGACTGTCCTGTCCTTGGACGATCGTTCGACCAACGACCATATGGGGTCCCTGGTCACTTCGATACCGCGATGTCATGTTCAAGGTGATGCGCAAAGGCTTGTATTTCCACCCGTCCCGGAGACGTGTCATCCGGTCGTACGGGTACGTGGGCAATGTGGTCTGGCAGGTCCATCGTATCCTGGAAAGCCCTGTTGATCAGGTGGCCGGGAAGGTGTTCTACGTGGGTGATCCCCCCATCGTACTGAACGAATGGGTCGAAGAGGTGTCCCGGCGGTTGACCGGAAGACCGGTCAGGTACATGCCCGCGATCTTGGTTCAGTTGTTGGCATGGACCGGAGATGTGCTGAAGTTCATGGGGATCGGATTCCCCATCACCTCTGGAAGGTTCCGTAGCATGACAAGCGATTACATCACCCCCATGGACCGGACGGAAAAGGTATTGGGAACAGCTCCGTACAGCATGGCAGAAGGTGTTCAGCGAACGGTGGAATGGTATGATGCCGGTAGTGAGCGGATCGAACCACTGAAGCGTAAGGTGGTCGGGAAAGATCAACGATAGGAATGTCCGGAGCGATCAGGAAGCAGACCGTCATCGGGATACCGATCTCGCTGGGTTCGTTCCAATACCACATTGATCATATCATAGGTCGGGCGGAACGTGGCGAGGGAGGCTACGTATGTTGTGTCAATGCCCACATGACCGTGGAAGCGGACCGTGATCCCGGGTTCATGCAAGTGGTCAAGGGCGCCGAGCTGGCCACGGCCGATGGCATGCCGGTGCTCCGGACCCTCCAATGGGTGCATGGCGTGAAGCAGGAGCGTGTTGCAGGCAACGACCTGATGCCCGCCTTGCTGCAGGAGGCCGAGAAAAGGAATGTACCCGTGTTCCTCTACGGAGGAAAGGAAGAGGTCCTCAAAAGGATCAAGCAACGGGCCCAACGGGAGCTGCCCAAGCTGAATATCGTGGGCAGTGCCTCACCCCCCTATCGGGCATTGAGCGAGGAAGAGTTCAATGCAGACCTCGAACGCATCAGGGAACTTGGGGCACAATTGATCATGGTATCGCTCGGCTGCCCGAAACAGGAACGCTGGATGGCCAGGATGCGCCCGCATTGCAATGCTGTAATGGTGGGCCTGGGTGGTGCGTTCCTGCTCTATGCCGGGGTGGATACCCGCGCCCCTGAATGGATGCGCGACATGTCCCTGGAATGGATGTACCGGCTGGCCCTGGAACCTCGACGCCTCTGGAAACGGTACCTGGTGACCAATTCACTCTTCCTTGGTCTAATGATCAAAGAGCGGTGGAAGCGGAACAGGTCCTGAGGGTCGCATGGACCCGGAACGGCACCAAGTGCTGGAATGTTCTACATAAATAGCTGAATATCAAATCAATATGCCATTTCCGGGTAATATTGGTCTTCGACGAAGGCGGCGAATTATTCGACCAATGTTGACAAACGTCGACGAGCGAGGTATTTTTGGCAGCACTCTGACTGACGGACCGATCATCGACCCAGGATCGAACAGCGTATGACCCTCTTAAAAACCAGTTCCACTGCATGGGGCCCTTCCGTCAGAAAAGGACGCGGCCTGGTTGCCGGTTCCTCGGAAGTGGCGAACTTTCTCCGCAGCAGGCGTCTATCCTTGCCAAATATGGGATCGGGGATTTCCAAAGTGTTGACACTGGAGCAGCTGACCCCGGTCAAGGATCTCGTCATTGTGGGTGATGGTCCAGCTGCGGAGGAGATCTTCCAGTATTGTGAGGAGCAGACCGTGCGGGGGTATCGGTTCCGGGGTGTTTTCTCGGACCGGGCACTGGATGGTCCGCTTGCCACACATCGCAAAGGAGACCTGGCCGCAGTCAAGTCCTTCGTCCTGAAGAACAGGATCGACATCCTTTATTGTGCCCTTCCCGGGACCCAGAAAGAAGCCATCACGGACCTCATGGAATTCTGCGAGCGGAATACGGTCCGCTTTCGGGTGATCCCCAGTGCGGAAAGTTTCATTCCGGCCGTGAAGACCACCGATCTGGAGTTCCATGGATCGGTGCCTGTAAGCAAGTTGCGCAAGGAACCCCTGGATCTGGCCAGGAACAGGGTCATCAAGCGAAGTTTTGACATCGTCTTCTCGCTCCTCGTCATCTTGCTCGTGTTTTCCTGGTTGTTCCCGGTCCTGGCCATGCTGATCAAACTCTCCTCACGAGGTCCGGTCTTTTTCAAGCAGATGCGGCTGGGTCGCGATAACAGGCCGTTCGCCTGCTGGAAGTTCAGGTCCATGAGGGTGAACAAGGAAGCCGACCTTGTCCAGGCCACGAAGAACGATCCACGCGTCACGACCATCGGGAAGTTCCTTCGAAAAAGCAACCTGGATGAGATGCCCCAGTTCTTGAACGTGCTTTTGGGGCACATGAGCGTGGTGGGCCCGCGTCCGCATCCGTTGCGCTTGAACGATCAGTATCGTGATGTGATCGACAAATACATGGTACGCCACTTCGTGCGTCCAGGGATCACCGGGCATGCGCAGGTGAACGGATTCCGCGGGGAAACCCGTACTCCCGAGCTGATGGAGCGCCGTATCGAACTGGATATCTGGTATTTGGAGAACTGGTCCTTCCTCACGGACCTGAAGATCGTCCTGAAGACCGTGACCAACATGTTCGGTAAGGACCCGAACGCGTATTGATCTTTCCTGTGCCGAAATTACGAGGGTGCTGGTGCCGCGAGCCGGGCAAGTGTTATATTTGCCATCCTTTTTGAGAACACCAGCCTGAGGAACAACCATGGCCAATCACAAATCCGCCCTGAAGCGTGTCCGTCAAACGGCCACGCGTAATGAAAGGAACCGGTACCAGCACAAGACCACCAGGAACGCGGTCCGAAAGCTACGCGGAACGACCGATGCCAAGGAGGCCGAGAAGCAGCTTCCCGAGGTGAGCAGCATGCTGGATAAGCTGGCCAAGCGGAATATCATCCATAAGAACAAGGCGGCTAATCTGAAATCCTCATTGCGCATCCATGTGAACAAGCTGAAGTGATCCTTCCGCATGTTCCCGATCTTCGCACAGGTCCTCGCCAAGAGGGCCTGTGCTTGTTTTAGCCGCTGATGTCCGGTCACGAAAGCGATCCCGATGGCATGGCACGCCTTTCCATCCGCGAATGGGCGGAGGATGATCGTCCACGGGAGCGCCTTATGAAACAGGGCCCCGGCGCCCTGTCCGATGCCGAACTGTTGGCGATCCTGATACGGACGGGAGGTGCGGGCCGATCGGCCCTCGATATCGCAAAGAGCATGCTCCATGGTGCAGGGAGGGATCTCGACGCGTTGAGCGTGTTGAACGTGGATGAGCTTACGCGCCAGAAGGGTATGGGGCCTGCCAAGGCGATCACCATCATGGCGGCCTTGGAACTTGGCAAACGCCGCCGATGGAGGAGGGCGAACGAGCGTAAGCGCATCACGACCAGTTACGAAGCTGCCGAGCAGCTGCGACCCCACCTGATGGACCTGAAGCACGAGGAGTTCTGGCTCCTCCTGCTCGATCGCGGCAATGGCGTACTGGGCCTGGCCCGGGTCAGCCAGGGCGGTATGCATGGTACGGTGGCCGATCCCAAGCTGATCTTCAAGGCGGCGCTGGACAAACAGGCAAGCGGGGTCATCCTGGCACACAATCATCCGTCCGGTCGCGCGGTTCCAAGTGAGGAGGACCTGCGATTGACCAAGAAACTTGTGGAGGGTGGACGGTTGTTGGATATCTCGGTGCATGATCACATCATCATAGCGGGTGAGGAGCACTACAGTTTTGCGGACCATGGCACGCTGTGAACGGTCGAAGGCATGAAGGTGCTCACCGTGGTCGGGGCCAGGCCCCAGTTCATCAAGGCCGCTGCGCTGTCCCGTGCGATCCGATCCATGAAGCCCGGCCTCTTCCAGGAGGACATGCTGCACACCGGACAGCACTATGACGCGAACATGTCCACGGACCTCTTTTCGGAACTGGGCCTCCCGGGACCGAAGTACCGGTTGAACGTGGGTTCCGCTCCGCATGCGCAGCAGACCGGTGCCATGATGGCCGGTATTGAGGAGGTGCTGCGCTCGACCAACTACGATGCATTGCTGGTCTATGGCGATACGAACAGCACCCTGGCCGGGGCGTTGGTAGGCTCGAAGATGGGGATCCCCATCGCACATGTCGAGGCGGGGCTGAGGTCCTTCGACCGCGGTATGCCTGAAGAAGTGAACCGGGTGCTCACCGATCATTGCTCCACCTGGTTGTTCTGCCCTACGCGAACGGCGGTGGCCAATCTGGAGCGGGAAGGGATCATCGGTCGGCAGGGGGGATCTCCCTCAGCGGATCATCCTGCGGTGTTGTCCGTTGGCGATGTGATGTACGACAACAGTCTCCACTTCGCAGCTCGAGCGGAGGAGCAGGGCCCAGAGGTCCTTGGCATACCGCCGGACCTTCCTTTCGCGCTCCTGACGATGCATCGACCACAGAACACGGACGACCCCCTGCGTCTGGAACGGATCATCGATGCGGCGAATTCCATTCACGAACGATATGGGCTGGAGATCGTCTTTCCCATGCATCCCAGGACGCGACAGCGAATGCTGGAACCGGGATCCCTGTCCCTGACCGCCAAAATGAAGGGACCGGGCTGGCGATCGATCGATCCGGTCGGGTTCTTTCACATGGCTGCTCTGGAGAAACGTGCGCGGCTTGTTCTGACCGATTCAGGAGGTGTTCAAAAGGAGGCCTTCTTCCATGGTACCCCCTGCGTGGTCTTGCGCCCGGGCACCGAATGGGTGGAACTGGTCCAAAGCGGCCATGCCGCCCTGGGTGATGCGGACCCTGATGTCATCCTGAGCGCGGCCGATCGATTCCTCAAGGACCCGCTTCCACCGCGACCGGATCTGTTCGGGGATGGACGTGCTTCGGAGAGGATCGTAAAGGCCTTGCTGGGAGAGCGGGTACCATGAGCGCGATCACTTCGCTGATCGACTATGGGAAGTTCTTCCTGTCCACCCTGCGCACTTCGACAGGTCGGAACCTGCTGAACGCTCATCGCCAACAGCTGCGCATCCAGCCTGTGGACCATGGGGAATGGATGAAAAGCTTGACTGCCGCTGCCGATCACCTGGAGCGATCGTTGAGCACGGGTCAAGATGCCGGTTCCGGGAGCTACCATCTCGTACACGGATGGGGCCCTTCCTACCCGGAGACCACGGGTTACATGCTGCCTACCCTGTTCGCCTTGTCCGATCGGTCGGATCGGAAGGAGCTCGCCGATCGTGCGATGGACGCGGCATCCTGGTTGGTTTCCGTGCAGCTGCCTGAAGGCGGTTGGCCAGGAGGGCGGATCGGTGAAGGGCGGCCGGCCATTGTCTTCAATACGGCCCAGGTGATACGGGGCTTGCTGGCCGTCCACGAGCGTACGCGGGAGGAACGCTTCGCACACGCCATACGCGCTGCTGCAGATTGGATCGTGTCCGTGCAGCGGTCCGATGGGTCCTGGTCGGAACACAATTTTCTCGGAAGGGCGCGCACCTATGATAGTTATGTGGCAGCACCGCTGCTTCAAGCACATGCGCAGTTGCATGGTCCTTCCTGGGCTGAGAGTGCCGAGCGCAATTTGCGCTGGGTCCTTTCCAGACAGCAGTCGAACGGCTGGTTCGCCGACTGCGACAATACCGTGGAGCACAACGATCGGCCTGTCACCCACACGTTGGCCTATACCATTGATGGTCTCCTGGAATGCCATCGGATATTGGGGAGGAGCGACCTCTTGGAAGCTGCGCGTATCCCCTCCTTGGCGCTTTTAGATGCGATGATTGGAAGGAAACGCATCCATGGCAGGTACGACAGCAACTGGCATGGTTCCGAGCTTCCCATCCCCACCGGTTGCGCACAGTTGGCGCTTTGTTGGCATGCGCTCTGGGAGCTCACCAAGGATACCCGGTTCCTTCAGGGCAGCCGCTGGATCATGGACTGGTCCATTGCCGTGCAACGAACTTCGTTCCTTGGACCGGCTGACGTGCATGGCGCGTTGCCCGGATCGTTCCCCCTGTGGGGTCGGTATGAAAAGTTCGCCTTCCCGAACTGGGCGACCAAGTATTTCGTGGATGCGCTACTTTGTGTGGAGCCTTTGCGATCGGAATGAGCAACGCAGGTGCTTCGGATATGCGGGGTGGGATGGGGCTTCAAGCTTGGCCGCGGTCCTTGGGGGTGATGCCAGGGGATAACCTGCTGCTCATGGCGGACCTGACCAGGATCATGTGGCGCTTGAGCAGGCATGACAGGCGTTCACGCCCCGCTGACGTGCTCCGCGTGTTCATGGAGGCGATCGGTCCGGAAGGAACGTTGCTGGTGCCCGCATTCGATCATGATCTGCTGGATGGCGATGCCTTCGATGTGCGCTTCACGAAGCCTCAGACCGGCGCCTTGGCCAACGCCGCGCTCTCCGTTGAAGGGTCCCTGCGCACCCTTCACCCCCTGCATTCCTTTGCGGTAGTGGGGAGGCAAGCCGAGCAGTTGGCGCAGATGGAGAACGAAAGCAGTTTTGGTGCCGACTCCCCGTTCGCCTGGATGCATGGGAACGGGGTATACCTGATCGCGCTGGACCTTGACCTGAACGACTCCCTGACCTACGTGCATCATGTCGAAGAGTTGGAGCGCGTTCCCTATCGATCGTGGAAGGACTTCCATATTCGCTACACGGACCCTGCTGGTCATACCAGCGATCGCGTGTTCAAGCTCTTCGCGAAACGTCCAGGTCATCACATCCAACTCAACGGTATGGAGCAGGACCTTGAGGCCGCCGGAGCCATGAAGCGCATCGATCTGGACGGTGTAAAAGCCCTGCGCATCGACCTGGCGACCGCGCACCGGGTGTTCCAACAGGATATCAGAAAGAACAGGGCGCGAGGCTTCCACTCGTTCCACCTCCAGATATGGTCCACGGACCAACTTCGACGCTTGTTCAACGCCGTGACCGGCGGGCGTACGCGTCGACAACGGATCGCACATGCTGCACGTTCACATTGAGCGTTCAGGGCCGCGGGCGCGGTACATCATTGGCCATGTGCTTGGGAGCATGCTGGGTTGGGAGCTTCGCTTCTGGAACGATGGTGAGGACTTCGCTTCGGTCCAAGGGTGCAAGCTGTACTACGGCCGTGCATGTCCTGGACCCGATACGTATTGGGTGCAGTGTGACACCCCTTTGGACGAGGGGCCGAACGAGCCGATGGTCCCAAGCGCTGAACCGCGCTTCCCTGCACGATGCGGGGAACCGGCGTTCGATCTCTTTGGACCGGCCTTCCATCTGTTGTCCTTGCACGAGGAATACAGGTCGACAGAGACCGATGAGCATGGTCGCATGCCACCGAATACGCGCTGGGTCGTACGACATGGCCTGGAGACCCGCCCCTTCCTGGATGAGTGGGCCTTGGCGCTGGCCGGGTCCATGGACCTTATCTGGCCCGGGGCACTTCCGGTCCATCGCCGATATTCCCATTGGGTCACCATCGATGTGGACAATGGATCGCGTTATATCGGTCATGGGCCCCTCAGGCATATCGCTGCCACTGCCCGGGACCTGTTGTTCTTCCGGTTCGAACAGGTCCTTGCGCGGTGGAAGGTGGTACTGGGCAAAAGACCCGACCCGTTCGACAATTCAGCATGGATCATGGAGCGGGCCTCACGGACTGCCGACCGGGTTCTTTTCTTCTTTCTGCTGAAGGGTGGTGGACGATACGATCACGCGCATGCCGCTGGTTCTGAATGGTTCGAGGCCCGGGTGCGTTCTGTCGCGGAGGTCGCCGAGATCGGGGTCCATCCGTCGTATCGGAGCAGTGATGTACCCGGGCTCATGGAAGCGGAATGCAGCCGAGCCGCTTCCCTGGCCGGAGCTCCGGTGACCTCCTCCAGGCAGCATTTCCTGCGTTGCCGTGTTCCGGATACCTTCAACCAACTCATTGAAGCGGGTATCCGGGAGGAGCACAGCATCGGGTTCAGGGACCGGTGCGGCTTTCTGGTCGGTACCTGCACACCGTTCCATTGGTTCGACATCGTACGAAATGTCCAAAGTGATCTGTTGCTGGTCCCGTTCGCGTGCATGGATTCCGCGCTGTTGGATGTTCAGGCTGAGGGTCCGGTGCGTGCAGGGCAGCTCATGAGCGACATGGTCGAGACCGTGAAGAAGGTCAGAGGGACCTTCGTTTCCGTCTGGCACGATCGACATCTGGGGGTTGATGGAGCGCTCAGCAACGTGTTCCCGGAGGTTCTGGAGACAGCCAAGCCATGATCGAGCATGTGAGACATGCTGCCATCGACAGGCAGCAATGGGACCAGTGGCTGGCGCGCAGCGCCCGTCCTTTGTGGTATGCGCGCAGCAACGTACTGGATGCCGTTGCTCCTGAATGGGAGGCCTTGGTCGACGGTGAGCGAGGGGCCATCATGCCCTTGGTGGGTCGATCGAGATACGGGTCCCGCTATCTCTATCAGCCCCTCGCCGTCCAGCAGCTCGGGGTATTTGCGCCGGAACCGGACCCCGGACTTGTTGGCCGCTTCCTGAACGCGATCCCAGCTCACTACCTCCATGCGGACATCTACCTGAACAATCCAAGGGTCATGGGCGCCGCTGGGATCTGGAGCTTTGAAGAACGCGCCGACCAGATGGTGGACCTGAACGCGGACCTTGAGCAGATCCGATCCCGTTTCTCGAAGAACCATTTGCGCACCCTTCGCAAGGCCCAAGGTTCAACGGTCGGACCCGCCACGGCGGACCAGGTCGTGCAGGCGATAATCGGATCTGCCCAATGGCGCGATTGGCGCATCAAGGAGCACCAACGTTGGGCCATGGAACGTCTTCTCAAGGAAGCTGAAGCGAGCGGTGTGGGCCATGGGACTTGGATCCTGGAACGAGGCCGACCGTTGGCGGTCGCTTATTGGGTGGAATGGGACGACCGGGTCATCTTCCTGAAAGGGGTATCGCTGCCAGAAGGAAGAGGCAAGGGAGCGATGCATCGCCTGATCGAACACGCCATCCAGCGTCATGCGGGACGTGTCCACTGGCTCGACCTCGCCGGTTCTGATGATCCAGGATTGAACCGATTCTATGCAGGTTTTGGAGCCAGCTCCGTTCTATATTTACGGGCCACGATGCATCGGCTCCCCAGGCTGTTGCGTTCCGTGGCGCGGAAGATCCATGGTCGTTGAACTAGGAAAGCAGAACAGTATCGTTGGCCAGTACCTCATGGAGCTGCGTGATGTGGAGGTCCAACGGGACCCCATGCGGTTCCGCAGGAACCTGGAACGACTTGGGGGGATCATGGCTTACGAGATCAGCAAGACCCTGAAGTACAGGCAGGTCGAGGTGGTGACCCCATTGGGTAGCGCGGAGGTGAGCATGTTGGAGGACAGACCTGTTCTTGCCACCATTCTCCGTGCGGGCCTGCCATTCCATCAGGGTATGTTGAACGTGTTCGACCGTGCGGACAGTGCCTTCATCAGTGCCTATCGCAAGCATCGGAAGGGGGAGGACGGTTTCGACATCGAAGTGGAATACATGTCCAGCCCTTCGTTGCAGGACCGGGTGGTGGTACTATGCGATCCCATGCTGGCAACAGGTCAGAGCATGGTCCTGGTGCACAAGGCGATGATGCGCCACGGAAAGCCCAGCACGCTTCATGTGGTCTCCGTGATAGCAAGTTCCGAAGGGGTTGAGCACATTCGCAAACATCTGCCCCCGGGTACGCGTATATGGGTGGGAGCCATCGATGAGGAAATGACCGCCCAGGCATATATCGTACCCGGTCTCGGCGACGCCGGTGACCTGGCTTATGGCGACAAGATCTGAACACCCATGGCCGATCTCCTGGAGATATTGTCGATCGTCGCCGCGGCCATGGTGAAGTTCGCGGTGTCACCCATCTGGTCCTATCAGTTGGGCTATTCGCTTTGGGAGACCGTGGCGTTCACCAGCCTGGGAGGGGTCGTGGGCGTCCTCTTTTTCTACCGCATCAGCGGCTGGTTGATGCGTAAAGCACGGATCCGTCGGTTGCGACGTGCGCTGGCCGCCGAGGCAGCAGGTAAGCTACCCGCGCGGTCCTTCACCAGGGGCAATCGCCTGATCGTGAAAGTGAAGCGCGGACATGGACTGCACGGCCTGGCCGCGATCACCCCCGTGCTGATCTCGATACCCATAGGCGCGATCCTGGCAGCCAAATATTTCTATCACGATCGCCGGACCATTCCCGTGCTCATTTCCTCCGTCCTCATCTGGAGCGTGGTGCTCAGCTCGTTCTGGACCGTGGTGCGCTGATGCGGTACCAGCACGTCTTCTTCGACCTGGACCACACCCTCTGGGACTTCCGGACGAACAGTAGGGCAACGCTGCATGATCTCTACGATGAATTGGACCTCGGCCAACGAGGTGTACCGGATGCCGCAGCGCTGGTGGAGGTCTATGAAGGGATCAACGCCGCCCTTTGGGCGGAATACGAATCCGGACGGATCCCGAAGGCCGTCCTTCGCGTACTGCGCTTCAGGAACACCCTGCGTCAGTTCGGTGTGAACGACAACGGGCTGAGCGAACACTTCGCCAGCCGATACCTGGAGAGTTGTCCCAAGCGGTCGGCATTGAACCCGGGTGCGCTGGACCTGCTTCAATTGCTTGCCAGGGACCAGGTGAACATGCACATCATCACGAACGGCTTCTCCGAGGTGCAGGAGATCAAATTGCGGTCGAGCGGGATCGCGCACTTTTTTGATGTGGTGCTCACCAGTGAAGGGGCACAGGCCAAGAAGCCGGATCGGCGGATCTTCGATCTGGCCATGAAACGGGCGGGGGCCGATCCCCTGGGAAGCCTGATGATCGGGGACGATCCGGTGAACGATGTGCGTGGCGCCATGAACGCGGGCATGGACCAGGTGCATTACCTCGCGCATCCCGGGCAAGGGCCTGAGGAGGGTGCGACCTTCGTGGTGGAGGCGCTTTCGGAACTGCCTGGATTGCTTGGTCTTGCCTGACCCGAAGGGCGGTCAGAACGGTTCAAAGGCATAGACCAGTTCCATCTGCCGCCCGTTGATGTGACTGACCTTCTTGAACGAGAGTTGTTCAGGGCTGTCGCGATGTCCGTGATAATCGATCTGTCCTTTCAACGCCTGGGTCACAAAGAGAATGCTGTCCCCTTCGATGCGACAGAACACGCTGTGTACGTTGGGCACCGGCTTCATTCTTGCGGCATCGATCAATTCCGGGACCGTGGGCTTGCTGTCCGCCATGCCCCCGGCCAGGATCACGTTGCCATCCGGATAGAACCGCATGTAGTACTGGACCTTTCCAAAGGAGGAGTGATAGATCCCATCGGTACGGACGAAGTTCTCCGGAAGCGCTGGCGAGGTGTCGGTCGTTCCGGTCCGCTCCGCTCCGGTCCCACTTTCCGAAGTCGGCTCAGAATTACAGGATAGGCAGAGCAACAGAGCGAGCGGAAAGAAAAGCGAGGGATGGTTCATGATCGTCTTGGTCTTCATGGGAATCGTGCAATGACCGTATCCGCTCCGCGCACCTTTTGTCCGAGGGTCACGCAGGGCTCCGTACCCAACGGGAGGAACACATCCACACGCGAGCCGAATTTGATGAATCCGAACTGGCTGCCACCTATCGCCACTTGATCCGGTTCGGCGTAGGTGCAGATCCTTCGTGCCAGGGCACCTGCGATCTGACGGAAGAGCACTTCACCCGACGATGGTGTACGCACCACGACAGTGCTCCGTTCGTTCTCCAGGCTCGATTTGGGGTGCCAGGCGACCAGATACTTGCCGGGGTGGTATTTGCAATAGGTGGTCGTTCCGCTCACCGGATGGTAGTTCACGTGCACATTCAACGGGGACATGAAGATCGAGATCTGCAGCCGCTTGTCCTTGAAGTACTCTTCCTCCACGACTTCCTCGATGGCAACGACCTTGCCATCGGCCGGGGCAAGGACCGACCGGAGGTCCGAAGCAGGGTTGCGGACCGGTACACGGAAAAAGAGCACCACGGTGGCATACAAGGCAGTGATGATCACCGTGAGCACGAGCTTGGCCTGAACCGGCACAACGGCCGGGTACCACACGGCGAACAACGCAAAACAGAGGATGGCCGAAGCCAACAGGAGCGTGGGGGTGCCTTCTTTATGGATACGCAACATTCCGGCTCCGTGAGCGGTCAAATATAACCGGGTACTGAAAGCCGCCTCAGGAGAGCGCGCGCAGATAGGCCCAGAAGGCTGGAGCGGCAAGCAGGTAGCCGTCGAAGCGGTCCAGGATCCCGCCATGGCCCGGCAACAGGCTTCCGGAATCCTTCACGCCGGCGGCTCGCTTGAACGCGGACTCCAACAGATCGCCCAAGGTACCGGTCACGAAGATCAACCCGGCACCGACCAGCCATTGCTCCAATGCGAGCACCGGCCACAGGGTCCAGACCACCCAGGCTGCGCCGAGGGTCACAAACAAACCACCCAGGGCTCCTTCGATCGTCTTCTTCGGGCTTACCGATGGGAAGAGCGGCCGCCTTCCGATCAGCCTGCCGAACACGTATGCTCCCGTGTCGCTGGTCCACAACAGGATCATGAAGCCGATGAAGATCAGCGGATCGGCCCCTACCATGGTCGGGGCCATGGCGAAGGCAGGCGCCAGATAGGTCATCAGGAACAAGGTCCCCGCCAATTCGATGGCCGGACCCTCGCTGTGGCGAAAGAGCATCCAGCCTGCGGATAGGAAAAGGATGATCGCCGACATGCTGAGCGCATGCACAGCTCTCCAATCGGCCAACAGCGGTGCAACGGCAATGGATACATACAGCAGGGAGACCGTAATGCCGCTCCAATATTGTGGCGGACCGGCTCGGTCGTGCCAGTACAAGCGATGCATCTCCAGTGCTCCGAGGATCGCCACAGGCAGAAAGAGCAGACCGGTGGTGAAAGGCCCCGCAAGGGCTCCGAGCACCACGAACAGGATGTACACGATACCTGTGGAACTGCGGATCAGGACCTCTCTCATGAGCGGTCCCGTTCATCCAGGATGTACTGGGCGGTGATCAATTGGGTACGGTCCACCACCACGGCGATCTCCCCGATCTGTGGGTAGGGCGAGCTCTGCTGGTCGAAGGTCATGGCATCGATGTCATGCGCAGAAAGCAGCCCCACGATGAGCTCCGCTTCCGTCAGGCTGGTCGTGCGGACCAGTATCGCCCAGCGATCGTGGTCCGGCATCCGCTCAATGTGGTGCGTTGTGCTCCCCTTGGGGTGGAACGGTCTCTCCTTCAGGAGAACCTGCATCTGACCCGTTCGCCTGGGCTTTTGGAGCAGGTGCAGGTTTCTCAAAAGGTCGCTTGCCGAAGAACTTCTCCAAGTCCTCCTTGAAGATCACCTCCTTTTCCAACAGATGCGAAGCCAAGCCCTCCAGCTTGTCCCGGTTCTCGGATAGGATGCGCTTGGCACGAGCGTACTGTGCTTCCACCAATTTGCTCACCTCCTCATCGATGATCTGGGCGGTGTGTTCGCTGTACGGTTTGCCGAACGAGTACTCGCTCTGTCCGCTGCTGTCGTAGTAGCTTACGTTGCCGACCTTCTCATTGAGCCCATAAATGCTGACCATCGCGTACGCTTGTTTGGTCACTTTTTCGAGGTCGCTCAAGGCGCCGGTGCTCACCTTGCCGAAGATCAGCTCCTCGGCAGCACGTCCACCCAGAGCAGCGCACAGCTCGTCGAGCATCTGTTCCGTGGTGGTGAGGTGCCGTTCCTCCGGCAGGTACCACGCGGCACCCAGCGATCGGCCCCGTGGCACAATGGTCACTTTGACCAGGGGCGAGGCGTGCTCCACCAGCCAGCTTACGGTGGCGTGGCCGGCTTCGTGGAACGCGATGGCACGCTTCTCTTCAGCGGTGATGATCTTGTTCTTTTTCTCCAGGCCTCCGATCACGCGGTCAACGGCGTCGAGGAAATCCTGCCGGTCGATGACCTTCTTGTTCCGCCGTGCTGCGATCAGTGCGGCCTCGTTACAAATGTTCGCGATGTCGGCACCCGAGAATCCGGGGGTCTGCCGGGCCAGGAACTCCACGTCCACCGATGTGGTGTCCAGCTTCAGAGGCTTCAAATGGACCTTGAAGATGGCCTGCCGCTCGTTCAGGTCCGGCATGTCCACGAAGATCTGACGGTCGAAGCGACCGGCGCGCATCAAGGCCCGGTCGAGGACATCGCTCCGGTTGGTGGCTCCCAGGATGATGACACCTGAATTGGTGCCGAAGCCGTCCATCTCGGTGAGCAGCTGGTTCAGGGTGTTCTCGCGTTCGTCGTTGGCACCCATGCTGATGCTTTTCCCGCGTGCCCGGCCGATGGCGTCGATCTCGTCGATGAAGATGATGCTCGGGGCCTTCTCCTTGGCCTGCTTGAAGAGGTCGCGGACGCGGCTGGCCCCGACACCGACGAACATCTCCACGAAATCCGAGCCGCTCAGTGAGAAGAAGGGGACCTCTGCCTCTCCGGCCACGGCTTTGGCAAGCAGTGTTTTTCCGGTACCCGGAGGCCCCACCAACAAGGCGCCCTTCGGGATCTTGGCACCCAGATCGGTATAGCGCTTGGGCATCTTGAGGAAGTCCACGATCTCGGCCAGTTCCTCCTTGGCCTCCTCCAGTCCAGCCACATCGTTGAACGTGACGTTCGTGCTCTTCCCCCCTTCGAAGACCTGGGCGCGGCTTTTACCGATATTGAAGATCTGACCGCCAGGGCCTCCACCGCCGCCCACCCGGCGCATCACGAACATCCAGATGGCGATCATGATGCCCAGGAAGAGCACCCATTGCAAGATCTCGCGCCCCCAGTTGTCCTGTCGTTTGAAGGAGTAGCGCACACCATGTTCCTCATAGTCGGCTTTCAGTTCCTCCTGGAAGGCATCGATGGAGCCGATATTGAAACCGTAATGCGGTCCCGATATGTTCGAGCCGGTCATCATGGATGAACGGATACGGTCCTTGTGCGGTTCCTTGTCGAGCCGGTCGCGTTTGATGAACACGTGCGCGGTCTCATCGTTGATCACCACGATCCGGTCCACATCACCCTTGTCCACGAATGCACTGTACTCGGTGGGCTCGATCTCCACCATGCCACCGCCCATGGTGAACAGGTTGATGGAGAGGATCACCACGATGATGATGCCGTAGATCCAATAGAAATTGAACGACCGCTTCGGCCGTTCTTTCTGCCCTCTTGGGCTCTTGTCCTTGTTGTCCCCGTCTTTCACCTTGTCGCTGGTTCAGGCCACGTTATCGAAACGCTGGCTGATGGCATCGCCCCACAGTTCCTCAATGGCATAATGTGATCGTCTGTCCCGATAGAAGATGTGTACCACCACGTTCACATAATCCAGAAGCACCCATTCAGCCCGCTGCCTGCCTTCCACATGCCAGGGCTTTTCACCCACCCGTTCCCTGGTGGTTTTTTCCACGGAATTGGCAATGGCTTCCACTTGCGTATCCGAATCGCCATGACAGATAACGAAATGGTCGCAAACGGTGTTCGGAACGGCCCGCAGATCGAGGTGAACGATGTCCTTGCCTTTGACATCCTGGATGCCTGCCACGATCGCATCCACCAAACGGGCGCCGTTCTCAGCGCCCTTTCCTTTGTTCATCCGCTGTAACTTGGTCCGTTCAAAGGTATGAAGTATCCACGGCCCATGCGGCCTTCAGACGAGCTCCCCGAACATGGGCCTGCCGGCCATTGGCAGTAAGCGCATCCATCTTCCATCGGTGGACAGCACCAACAAGTATGCTGCCGAGTTGCTGGAACGTGAAGAACTGGCACATGGTACGGTCATTCTGGCGGATGAGCAAACTGCCGGAGAAGGCCAACGGGGCAGGCCATGGATTTCCACCCCGGGATCGGACCTGACCCTGAGCGTAGTGCTTGTACCCCCGGACATGTCCGCAGCGAAGCAGTTCGGCATCGCACAGCTCGCTGCCCTGGCGATCAAGGAGACCGTTGAGGCCGAGGACGTACAGGGTGTCCAGGTGAAATGGCCCAATGATGTGCTCGTGGAGGACCGCAAGATCGCCGGCGTGCTCATCGCCAATGAACTGGTCGGGCAGCAACTGGCCCGATCGGTGGTCGGGATCGGACTGAACGTGAACAGTTCCGGGAACGAGCAGGGACCTCCGGCCACCAGCATCAGCATGGAATTGCTTCGCCGGGTGGATCGGGATGCCTTGTTGGAACGCCTGCTTGCGGCTATGGAGCACCGTTGGCAGCTGCTGATCGCCGATCCGGGCCGGTTGCATGCGGAATACCTGGCTGCCTTGTGGGGCAGGGGCAGATGGATGCCTTTCACCCTGGACGGCGCTCCGTACCGCGCGCGGCTGGTGGAACTGGATGACCACGGCAGGCTGCTGGTGGAGGACGAGAACGGTTCGGTGTCCGCTTATGGCATGGATCGCCTGCGGCACGCGCCGAGGTAGGTGTTGCATCTGACCGAAAAGGTCTATATTTGCCGCCCCTTACACAATCTCAGAGGTCCGATGAAACGCACGTACCAGCCCAGCAAACGCAAGCGCGCCAACAAGCACGGTTTCCGCAAGCGCATGAGCACGGCCGCAGGACGCGCGGTATTGGCCTCGCGCCGCCGCCAAGGCCGTAAGAAGCTGACCTCCAGCGACGAGCCAGGCGCCAGGAAGTGACCGTGACGAACACCGACGATGGAAAGGGGGCCTACGCCCCCTTTTTTATTGGCTCCAGGAGCCGCGCCAGGAATTCGCCCAGCTCCGGGGTGAGCAGGGCGTGTCCCTCATCGCGCACATGCTTCCGCACACATCCGGGGGCCAGCGACACCAACCCATCACCCACGGTCGGTGGGATGATGCGGTCCCGTGCTCCGATGATCAGGTCGACCTGCTTGCCGTGCTGAAGCAGCGTCCGGGCGAATACCTCCGTCCCCGGCCCGAGCTTCCGGTAGCTCAACCACACATCGTGCAACAGCTCCCGCTTCTCCGTCGTATCCGTCTGCCCGATCAGGAAACGGTGCCGTTTGGCGCTGATGGCCCCCATGGCGTGAAGGACGTCCACCATTCGGTGAAATCCACCAGCGTGGCGGATGAACACGCGGTACAGGTAGCGTCCGGCTGTATAGCCCGCCAGTGCCCGGTACCAGGGCCGACCCGTGAGCCCGTCCGGGGCCACGAGGAACGCCCGCCCAAAGCGTTGCGGTTGCTCCCGGACCAGGGCCATGACCAAACGACCGCCCAAACTGTAACCAAGCAGGTCCGCCTGGGAAAGGCCGTTCTGATCCACGTAGGCCACGAAGTGCGCTGCGAATTCCTCTGGGGTGAAAGGTCGTTCCGCACGCCCCTGGGGATGGTCGCTGGCCCCGTGGAAATGCAGGTCGAAGGCATGGAGCGTGTAGAAGCTCCCCAGTGCTGGAGCCAAGGGTGCCATGTCCGAGCCATCCCTGCCGAAGCCGTGCAGCGCGATCAGGTGGCGGTGACCCCGACCGTATCGGCGTACGGCCAGGCGGACGCCATCATGTTCGGAGAACACCAGTGCTGCCATTCCGGGCAAAGGTGTGAACGGCGAAGACCACACCTCGTGGAAAGCTCCTTGATAAGTACTTCCGACAGGCCCTGCCAGGGCGGTTAACTTCGCACCCCCGGAAACCCCAAGTCCATGCCAAAAGACAGCAGCATCCGGTCGGTCCTTATCATCGGCAGTGGGCCGATCGTGATCGGGCAGGCCTGTGAGTTCGACTATTCCGGGAGCCAGGCGGCCAAGAGCCTGCGCCAGGAGGGCATCGAAGTGACCCTCATCAACAGCAATCCCGCCACCATCATGACCGACCCGGTCACGGCGGACAACGTGTACCTGAAACCGCTGAAGCCGGACAGCATTCGGGAGATCCTCGGGAAGCACAAGATCGACGCGGTATTGCCGACCATGGGCGGACAGACCGCGCTGAACCTGGCCATTGAATGTGAGCAACTCGGCATTTGGGAGGAGCATGGCGTGCGCATGATCGGTGTGGACACCAATGCCATCGACATCACCGAGAACCGGGAACGCTTCCGGAAGTTGATGGAAAGCATCGGAGTACCCATGGCTCCGAGCCGGACGGTGACCAGTTTCCTGGACGGAAAGAAGGTGGCACAGGAGTTCGGCTTCCCCTTGGTGATCCGAGCCAGCTATACCCTCGGTGGTGCCGGCGCCGCCTTCGTCACGGACCCCAAGGAGTTCGACAAGCTGCTGAAGTACGGCCTGGAGATCAGCCCGATCCACGAGGTCATGATCGATAAGGCGCTCACGGGTTGGAAGGAGTACGAGCTGGAGCTGCTGCGCGACAAGGACGACAACGTCACCATCATCTGCAGCATCGAGAACTTCGACCCGATGGGCATCCACACGGGCGACAGCATCACGGTGGCCCCGGCCATGACCCTCAGCGACCGCACCTACCAGGAGATGCGGACCATGGCCATCGGCATGATGCGCTCGATCGGCGACTTCGCCGGGGGTTGTAACGTGCAGTTCGCCGTAAGCCCGGATGAAAAGGAGGAGATCTATGCCATTGAGATCAACCCACGGGTGAGCCGCAGTTCTGCGCTCGCCAGCAAGGCCACGGGCTACCCCATCGCCAAGATCGCGAGCAAGCTGGCCATCGGCTATCGCCTTGACGAGTTGGAGAACCCGATCACCGGTACCAGCGCCTTCTTCGAGCCGACATTGGATTACGTGATCGTGAAAGTGCCCCGCTGGAACTTCGACAAGTTCGAGGGAAGCGACCGGCGCCTGGGGGTACAGATGAAGAGCGTGGGGGAGACCATGGGCATCGGCCGCTGCTTCCAGGAAGCCCTGCAGAAGGCCTGTCAGAGCCTGGAGATCCGCCGCAACGGACTGGGTGCCGACGGCAAGGAAATGACCGATACCCAGGCCCTGCTCGAAAGCCTCAGCAAGCCCAGCTGGCACCGGCTGTTCCACATCTACGACGCGCTGAAGGCCGGTATCCCGATCAAGACCGTGCATGAGCGTACCCGCATCGACATCTGGTTCCTGAAGCAGGTGGAGGACCTGATCCTGACCGAGAAGGAGATCCAGAAGTACACCCTGGCCGAGTTGCCCCGCGACCTCTTCATGGAGGCCAAGCAGAAAGGCTATGCCGACCGGCAGGTCGCGCACCTGCTGGGTTGCCTGGAGAGCGAAGTGCACGCGCGTCGGATGGAACTGGGGATCAAGCGGGTATACAAGCTGGTGGATACCTGTGCCGGTGAGTTCCCGGCGAAGACGCCCTACTACTACAGCACCTTCGAGGAGGAGAACGAGAGCATCCGTTCGGACAAGAAGAAGATCGTGGTGCTGGGCAGCGGCCCGAACCGCATCGGACAGGGCATCGAGTTCGACTACAGCTGCGTGCATGGGGTGCTGGCCGCCAAGGAGGAGGGCTACGAGACCATCATGATCAACTGCAATCCGGAAACGGTGAGCACCGACTTCGATACGGCGGACAAACTCTACTTCGAACCGGTCTTCTGGGAGCACATCCACGACATCATCCAGCACGAGAAGCCTGAGGGCGTCATCGTGCAGCTGGGTGGCCAGACGGCCCTGAAGCTGGCCGAGAAGATGGACCGCTACGGCATCCCGGTGATCGGCACCCAGTTCCAGGCACTGGACCTGGCCGAGGACCGCGAACGCTTCAGCAGTCTGCTACGCGACCTGGGGATCCCCTACCCGAAGTTCGGAGGGGTGAACACGGCCGAAGAAGCATTGACGTTGTCACGGGAGCTTGGCTTCCCCTTGCTGGTGCGACCCAGCTATGTGCTCGGCGGCCAGCAGATGAAGATCGTGATCAACGAGGAGGAGCTGGAGGCCCAGGTGCTGGACATCCTGCGGATCATGCCGGAGAACCGCATCCTCATCGACCACTTCCTGGACGGGGCCATCGAGGCTGAGGCCGATGCCATCTGCGACGGCGAGATGGTGCGCATCATCGGCATCATGGAGCACATCGAACCGGCGGGCATCCATAGCGGCGACAGCAATGCCGTGCTGCCTCCCTTCGACCTCAGCGAGGACGTGATCCAGCAGATCCGAGAATACACGCACAAGATCGCCCTGGCATTGGAGACCAAGGGCCTGGTGAACATCCAGTTCGCGGTGAAGGACGAGAAGGTTTACGTGATCGAAGCCAATCCGCGCGCCAGCCGCACCGTGCCCTTCATCGCCAAGGCCTACGGCGAGCCCTACGTCAACTGGGCCACCAAGGTCATGCTCGGCCACAAGCTGAAGGACTTCGCTTTCAAGCC
>JAGQVN010000248.1 GCA_020437905.1 Flavobacteriales bacterium | reverse complement strand
AGCAGCGACCTAAAGCGTTCACGGACCCGGTCCGAGCGCATGACCGCTTTGAACAGACGGGCCACCGGACCCTGATGGCGGTAAACGTGCTTGAACATATCCACGCCTGCTCCGCCGTTCCGGCCCAGACCCAGGTCACTATCGCCCATGACGAAGTGCCATCGTCCATCCCTGGCACCTGGAGAGCGGTCCCGACCAGCATAGCGGAAGTACTTCAGGTTCTGATCCGGCCAATCGGAATTGGCCAGGACGATCTGTGCCGCCATGTATCCCAGGAACCCATCCAGGTCGATCGACGTGTTGATGCTGTCTGCGTACCACAGCATCGCCGCCGGCCAGTTCTCGGCTTTGGTCAGCGATCGGCTGAAACGCAGGCTATCGGCCGGATCGCCTTTGTAAATGACCAAACGATCCTCCAGTATGGTATAATCCTTGGACCTGCCTCCATGTCGGCGGGCAAGCTCATCGCGATCGATGCGTTCGCGCAACATGTGCAGGCCCCAGTACGCACCGTTCAGGTAGACCACGCAGGGTGAAGCGGGAATGACATCGAAACCGAGCCCTGAGCAGATGCGGTGTTGAACGGCATCCGCGAAGAAGGTCCGGTCCTGGTCATTCCCTCCCGAACGAAGCAGGAGGACCTTGTGCCCGGCGCCGGAAGTCCCACCCTCGAGCGGTCGGTCCAGTGGCTCTTCGAGGTAAACGCGCAAGGCATGTTGTGGAAAGCCACGGGTATTGTTCCCATTGATCCGGAGCCGGACCTCTGAAGACCGGACCTCGTCACTGGCGGTGGTGATCCACTCCATGATCGCCGGCCTTTCCCATGCTTTTCCTCGGAAGAGGTAATTACCTGGATACTTCCACCAACGATGATCCCTGGCGAACGCGGTCACCTCCGGAGCGTTGGCCTGGAATATCGCATTGCCTGGCACATAGATCCCTTCATCCGCATCGAAGAAATCCCTCTCGTTCACATGCAACGAGACCACCGGCAATGCGTGGGACTCCGCAGGCAAGGTCCGTATGTTCAATGGACCACATCGCTGACCTTCACAGGCCCGGGCCTTGATCACAGACGCTCGTGGAAGGCCCGGAAAAGGAGGTCTCCACTGAATGGAAGTAGGGATGCGGACCGAACGATCGAGGTCGCTATCGAATGCGGAGAGATGTATCTCGTCCAGAGCGATCGGCGAGGTCGGGCCGGGATCGGACCCATCCAAGGTGTAATGGACCGCTCCGGGTCCGCGCGTCGAAAGCATCACTCTCCCTGCGCGATGATCGATGGTGACCGCCCCGAGCGAGTTGGATTCCAGAAAGCGCGCCGCGCTGCTCCTGTGTGACGATACGCCCCCCCAGACCACTATCGCAGCGGTCGCAACGGACCAGCCGAGGATGATCCGACTATCGTTCAACGGGTTCATCGAGCGCTGTCCTCTCCTCCCCTTGAAGAGAGATACAGTAGCAGCAAGACCGGAAGCGAGACCAGTACGGCGACCAGTGCAGCTCCAGTGCCACATGCACCTCCGGCGATCACCACGAACGCCTTGAGCCTGCTTTCCGTCCTTCCGGCATCCCGATCACCTGATCGGAACAACATCACCATTCCGAGCAGAGCCAGAGCCAATCGTACCCACGCCTTCACCATCGTCCCCGCGAACGCGGAAAGCGCGCCCCAGAAGGCCATCTGACGTACGATGACACCCTTCAGCAGGCTGGCTCTTGCTGCGCACCAACCGAGCGCTGCGCCAATGAGCACAACGAACAAGGCACCAGGCAGGTCATACAAGGAGAACATGCCCAACTGATCGGCAATGAAAGCTTTGATGTCCATGTGTTCCTGGGGCTATTCCCAGTGCGTCCGGCGAAGGTAGGGACGCCGTGCGGGCCGGTAAGCGATCACCGTAGATTTGCCGTCATGCGGGTCGCTCCGATCGTGTGTGCAGGTCTTTTGTTCGGCATTCCCGCCTCCGCGCAGGTGCTTGTGTTGGATAGCACACAGATCATGTTGGACCCGGGGACGACCATGCGCATCCTGGGGAACACCGATATGGTCCTTGGTCATGCGGTGCAATTCCAGAACAATGGGACCCTAGATCTGGGGGCCGCTGCCTCCATCAGCGAAACCCCGGGATCCCCGATGACCGGTCTTGGCGTAGAGCGTTCGATGCGTCCCATGGGAGCGGTCTTGAACGCGGTGGAGCCAGGAGGATTGGGATGGACGATGACCACGGCTGCGGTCGTGGACAGTCTGGAGCTCGTTCGAGGTCATGCCAGTTACCAGGACACTTCGGGTCGTGTCAGCGTGTTCCGCTGGTACGATGTCACCGTCTGGCCCGAGAACGGTCTCGATATGGATGTGGTCATGCGCTATGACACCACGGAACTGAACGGGCTGAACGAACCGGATCTGATGCTGCACGTTGCGACCCTCGGTGATACGGTCTGGTCCGGATATCCGAGCATGGTGAACACCTCCCAGCGGATCGTTTCCGTGGAAGGACTGGACAGCCTGGGGCGTTTCAGCCTGTTCGCAGGAAGCATCGGCACCCAGTTGGAAGAGGCGGATATCCTTCCATCCGCTCAAGTAAGCCCGATACCCACGGATGGCCCCGTACGTATCGTGACCAAGATGCCCGGGCGAGGCAGGGTGCGTATCCTGGACCTCACGGGACGCGAAATGGCATCGTTCGAACGGATCGACTGGTCCGGGCCCATCGATCTGAACATCGCTCACTGGCCCAGTGGGGCCTACTTTATTCTTTTTGGCGATGGACAATGGGCCAAGCTTATCCGGTCATGAGGTCCGCCGCGCTCCAGATCCTTTTAGTGGCCGCTCCCCTGCTCGCGCGAGCTCAGGTCGAGCTTCCTGGACGTGTTATCCTATCCGGGGACAGCGCTACCGACAGGCAGGTCCTGGGGGTCGCTGGTCCGTTGGAAGCGGACCATGGTGTGCCTGCTGGAACGTTGCGGAGACAGCACTACTCCTTCCTTCCGGTCACTGGACGGGATACGTTGCGCGGCAACACCGTTCAGCCGCTTCCTCCCCTGGAGGAAGGGATGCTCTTCACGTTCGTTCCGGATACCACCAACGCAGGGCCGGTACACCTTGAATTGAACGGTCAAGCTGCGATACCCTTGAAGCGGAACGTGAGCGATGACCTCGATAGTGCTGTGCTGGTGAGCGGCAGGCCCTATCTGGCCGTATTCGACGGCCTGCACTTCCAGCTTCTTACCCAGGTAACGAAGCCGTGCCGTGCAGGGACCTGGGCCCTTTCCCGCACCACATGCATCCAAGCCCTGCCGGATACGGCGGTCAACTTCTACACTGCAGCGAACTCCTGCGCCAACCGGAACGGAAGGCTATGCACGTTCGCCGAGTGGCATAGTGCCTGCACCCTCGATGGGCGCCTCCTTGCCACGATCACCGACTACGAATGGGTGGATCATGCCGCGAACGACAACAACAAAGCCAAACGGGTCGGCATCAATGCCATCTCGATGGACCCGGACTGCTACGACGGAGGACATCGAGACCCACTTCTAACGTCCACCTACCGATGCTGTTTCGACCGATGAGGACCGTGCTGTGCATAGGACTGATCGGTTGGACGTTCTTGTCCGTGGGACAGGTGCACCTCGATCGGTCGTTGAGGTTCACTGCTTCGGACAGCCTACAGCGCGGCTTTGACACCCTGGGCCATGCCGCACAGGAAGATGCGCTGATGAGCTACGGACCAGCCCGGACCGGCAGCGTTCACTGGGCGATCGCGAGCGGCAGTGCTTCCAGCATCCAGTTGCAGTTGCAGCCTCCCGCAAGCGCGTACGAGGATGGGATGCTCATCCGGTTCGTTCCGAACCACCCCCATGCCGGTTATGTGAACGTGAACGTGGATGGCCTGGGTCCGGTGCCTTTGATCGGTTCCGAGAAGCAGACGGTCGCCTTCGGCGAAATGGACACCTTGTCCATAGCCGAGATCCAATTCTTCAACGGCACCTTCAAGGTGCGGACCACGCCCATCCGCGGCTGTCCTTCCGGCACGGTGCAGGTGAACGAGCGCTTTTGCATGCAACAGGGAAGAAGTGGGATGGTCACCTTCGCATCGGCAGCGAGGTATTGTGCAGACCGTGGCGCGAAGCTGTGTTCCTGGGATGAATACATCCATGGATGCACGACCCAGAACGCATTCATGCAGGACATGTTCACGGAATGGGAATGGATCAACGACACCAGTGACCACACCCATACCGCCGACCAGGTCGGTCGGTTCACCTGCCGCAGCCAACGCAGCAGAGGAGCGGCGGATGGAAGTGTGGCAAGGGCTCGATGCTGTTATCACCTGCCATGAACAAGCTCCTACTTTTCGCGTTGCTTGCTCTGCCTGCGCTCGGCGTACGTGCTCAGATAGCCATTGACCGTGCCATCCTTCTGGAAGGGACCGATCCATCCGACAGGCAGGTCGAAGGGATCCCCGATCCGACGCAATGGAATGATGCATTGAACTCCCGCGCTGCAGCCCTGCAACTGATGCGCTATGGCGTGAACACCGGGTCGGCCAACAGCTGGGTCATCGACCTGCCTCCCCCCCTTCCGGATACCCTTCCACCGGGTGCCGAGATCCTGGTACGGGTAAGTGCTGAGAACACGGGTGCAGTGGACCTGACCCTGAACGGGACCGGCCCCTTCGCGGTCGTAGGCCGCATGGCGCGACCACTTGACTCGGCCGAGGTCCAAGCCGGGTCGATCGTGCGCCTGCTGTTCGATGGAGAGGCGTTCCAATGGCATGGCCCCTTGTCATTCGCGGGTCGTGATTGTCCTGCAGGGACCGTCCCGGTGAACGAGCGTTATTGTATCGAATCCACCATCCGTGATACCGCACATTTCGCCCCCGCTGCCATTACATGCGGTGACCTGGGAGGTCGGCTGTGCAGCTGGGGAGAGTGGT
>JAGQVN010000025.1 GCA_020437905.1 Flavobacteriales bacterium | reverse complement strand
AGGTGCCGGTCCGCTTGCTCATCCATCAGGTCCTGCGTGGAAAAGGGTTCCATCCGGAGGTGATCGAGGATATGCGGGAAGCGCTCGAGGAGGGGCGCACTGGGGCGTCCTTTCTCTCGGCTACGCATCAGGTCCATGTGGATCGAGGGCGATTGCTCATCGAGCGCACGAAGAGAGCAGCACCGGATCGCCTGCTGGTGGACCAGGACCTGGACGTTCCCGTTGACTTTCCGGTCCAATTGGAGTTGCTGGAATTTCCCGGCCGGATCGGTCCTACGGTGTGGTTGGATCCCAAGAAGCTCCGCTACCCCCTGGAGGTCCGCCGTTGGCGACCGGGGGACCGGATGCGGCCGGCGGGAGGCATGGGTTCCAGGAAGATCAGCGATCTCCTGATCGACGCCAAGGTGCCCATGCCGGTAAAGGAACGGACGTACGTGGTGATCTCGGACGGGACGATCGTCCTGCTGGTCGGACAACGGGCAGCGGACGGATATGAAGCGAGCATACCAGGGGAGAAAGCCTTGCGTTTCCATCTGGTACCCGACCGCGAGCCGTGATGTATCTTCAACCGACCAATTCGTTTCGCGCATGAGACCCAGTTCAGTGCATTTCGTTCCCAAGGAATCCATTGTCTCCCTGCATTTCCCCAAGGAGCCGGTACGTTTGAGCGAAGCACATCGTGCCCAATTGAAGCGCAGGGTGGAAATGGCCATGCATCTGGGCAATGGACAACGGGGAAAGTGTCGCATCCTGTTCCGCGACCGGGAAGGGTTAAAGGCCGTGGAGACCACCATCTGGTATTTCGATGAGACCAGCATCCTGCTCAAGCATGGCATTTCCATCCCCATGGGAAGGGTGATCGATGTGATGATGCCTCACTGAGCCGGGCAGGATCGCAATGATCCATGGACAAGACAGCTGTTCAACGAACGGGAGAACGATACTTTTACCGCTGATGCCATTAGCACTGCGGATAGTTCCGGTCATACTGACGTACTGCCTGTCCGTAGCCACGGTCATTGCTGGGGGGCCGGTCTCATGGAGTTTCGCCGCCGTTGCAGACGCAGAAGGCCGTTCTGTCATCGAGTTGAGCGCGATGGTCGAGGAGGGTTGGCATATTTACGCACTCGAACTGCCGCGGGATGATGGTCCGCTCCCGACCGTGGTAAGGATCCAACCGTCCGGTTCCTTCGAGTTGTTGGAGGTGAACGAGCCCGAGCCGGAGGAGGTCATGGACCCGAATTTCCAGATGGTGGTCCGCTATCATTCGGGATCTCCCGTGCTGCGCGCTGTCCTGATGCGGAAGGAAGGGGCCGCGATCACCGTACTAGGTGAGGTGGAGTTCATGGCCTGCAACGATATGACCTGTCTTCCTCCCGTCTCGGTCCCCTTTGAAGTGGAGCTACCTGCGTTGAAGAAATGATGATGACGCGCATTCTTTTATGCCTTTTGTTGCTCAATTCCGGTCTGGGAGCAGGTGCGCAATTACCCGGTCGGGACGCACCCTTGGATCCTGTTGAATGGGAACTTGCCATCGCGGAACAAGGGGATGGGACCTATCAGGTCCGGCTCAAGGCTTCGATCATCAAAGGCTGGTACGTGTATTCCCAGAACGACCTTGGTGATATGGGCCCGATCCCAACGAAGATCGCCTTTGATCCGGGTCCGCATTTCGAACTTATCGGGAGTACTGAGGAGTCCAGTGATCATGTGATCCAGGGAATGGATCCCATCTTCGAGATGGATGTGAAGAAGTTCAAGCAGGGCGCGCTGTTCACGCAGTTGATGGCGGTCTCCGATCCTGCGCAGGCGATCACTGGCCGCCTGGACTTCATGACATGCAACGACCAGAGCTGCATTTTCCCGGACCCCTTGTACTTCAAGGTCCATCCTGGGGCGGGAACAACGGAGTTCGGCGATCTTCCGTTCACCAATGGATCAAGCGGTCAGGAAGGTCCGGTCACCTGGTCCCTGTCCGTGACCGCGGATCGGGATGACTGGCACCTGGACTTCCTTGCCGAGGTCCAGGAGGGATGGTACGTGTATAGCCAAAGGTCGTTCGGGGATGATGGGCCTATCCCTACGAGCATTGCGTTCGATACCCTGGAGCATGTAGCGGTAAAGGGACCCGGCAGCGAGGATGGTCCAGGGTTGGTGGAAGCCTTCGATGAGATCTTCGGGATGCAGGTCCGCAAGTTCAAGCACCACGTCACCTTCCGTAGAACGGTGTCGGTGACCGATGCTGAATTGCCGATCACCGGAGCGATCAATTTCATGAGCTGCAACGACGAGTCATGCATTTTCCCGGACCCGCTCCGGTTCAGTGTGGTCCCGGCGACCGGCGCAGTGACCATGGGTGATGTTCCGGTGAACAGTTCGCTTGCGGTCCTTGAAGGTCCGATATACAAATTGCCCCGTGTGGACTTGGATGCGGCCATCGTGAAGGCTTCCGGGGAGGCGACCAGCTCGGTCCGGGGTACTACCTCATTGTGGCGCATATTCTTCCTGGGGTTCGTAGGTGGCCTGCTGGCTCTGCTTACTCCCTGCGTGTTCCCCATGATACCGCTCACCGTCAGCTTCTTCACCAAGGGAAGTGAGGATCGGGCGAAAGGGCTTCGGAACGCACTGACCTATGGTGGTTTCATCCTGCTCATCTATTTGCTGTTCAGCCTTCCGTTCCACTTGCTTGGCAGTGTGAACCCGGAGATCTTCAACGAGATCAGTACGAACCCCTGGCTCAACATCTTCTTCTTCGTCATCTTCATCGTCTTCGCGATCAGCTTCTTTGGCTATTTCGAGATCACCCTTCCGGCCAGTTGGGTGAACCGCATGGACCAGAATGCATCGCGGTTCGGAGGTCAGATCGGGATCTTCTTCATGGCCCTGACGCTGGCGCTCGTCTCCTTTTCCTGTACCGGTCCGATACTCGGGTCCCTGTTGGCCGGAGCGCTTACCGCCGACGGTGGGGCCTGGCAGTTGACCGTTGGGATGGGTGGCTTTGGTCTGGCCCTGGCGCTGCCTTTTGCCCTGTTCGCCCTGTTCCCGCAATGGCTGAACCGTCTCCCTCGGTCCGGCAGTTGGCTGAACAGCGTGAAGGTCGTGCTTGGATTTGCGGAAGTGGCCTTGGCGTTCAAGTTCCTGAGCAATGCGGACCTGGTGAAGCATTGGGGCATCGTTCCCTATGAGTTGTTCATGGCGGTCTGGGTGCTTTGTGCCTCGGGCATTGTCCTGTACCTGCTCGGGAAGATCCGCTTCCCTCACGACAGCCCGGTCCAGAAGCTTTCAGGGCTTCGCTGGGGCTTTACCACGCTATTCGCTGTGGCCACGGTGTACTTGCTGATGGGCTTCCGGTATAACGAGGGGACCAAGACCTTTCACACGCTCAAGCTCATGAGCGGTCTGGCCCCACCGGTCGGGTACAGCTGGATCTTCCCGAAACATTGTCCGCACGACCTCGATTGTTATCACGACCTGGAGCCGGCCATGGCGCAGGCCAAGGCGAGCGGCAAGCCATTGCTGCTGGATTTCACCGGATACGCGTGCGTGAATTGTCGGAAGATGGAGGAACATGTGTGGCCCGAACCGGGTGTATACGACTTGATCCGGGACGACTACGTATTGGTCTCCCTGTATGTGGATGACAAGGAAGAGCTTCCTGAAACGGAACAGCACGTCTATGTGACCAGTTCCGGAAAGAAGAAGGAGATCATCACCAAGGGCAATAAGTGGAGTACCGTGCAGGCAGAGACCTTCGTGATCAGTTCACAACCGTATTATGCCCTGCTCAGCCCGGATGGTGAGCTGCTAACGGACCCGGTTGCCTACACGCCGGACGTGGATGAGTACCGGGCTTTCCTGGAGCGTGGCCTCGAGGGCATGCGTGTGCTGGACCAGCAGGCGCGGCGATAGCCGCCTGGAACTTCGGGCGACGGGATAGCGACCGAGGTTGCATCTTTGGACTGCCATGAGCATCGAGCACATACAAGGTCATTTTACGGAGGCCGCATCCGTGCTTCAGCGCTTCATCGAAGGACCGGGCAACCTGGAAAGCGTCGAACGTGCCGGGGCCTTCCTGAGCTATTGCCTGAAGCAGGGAGCCAAGGTGATCAGTTGCGGTAACGGTGGCAGCATGTGCGATGCCATGCATTTCGCCGAGGAGCTTACCGGACGGTTCCGGAACGATCGTGCTCCCATCGCTGCGATCGCCATCAGCGATCCAGGGCATATCAGTTGCGTGGGAAACGACCTCGGTTACGAGCAGGTCTTCGCGCGTTTTGTTCAGGCGCATGGTAAGGCGGGTGATGTGCTGCTGGCCATCAGCACCAGCGGCAACAGCCCCAACGTGCTCAAGGCGGCTGAGATGGCCCGTTCGCTGGATATGCAGGTCATCGGCCTTACCGGAAAGGATGGCGGTGCACTGGCCGATCTGTCCACGGTGGAAGTGCGGGTGCCTCATGATGGCTATGCCGATCGTGTGCAAGAGGTGCATATCAAGATCATCCATGCGCTCATCGATCATGTGGAGCGCGAGCTCGCTCCCTGAATCGCGACGGCCATGTTGGTGAAAGTATACGGGAGTGCGGTCTTTGGCATCGACGCCACCATTGTCACCGCCGAAGTCAATGTGACCTCCGGCGTGAAGTTCTATCTGGTGGGTCTTCCGGATAGCGCCGTCAAGGAGAGCTACCATCGGATGGACCATGCCATCAAGAGCTGTGGTCTTTCGTTCCCTAGAGGACGCAGGACCGTGATCAACCTGGCCCCTGCGGATGTGCTGAAGGAAGGTTCCGCATACGATCTGCCCATGGCCGTCGGGATCCTCGCCAGCATGGAACAGATCCCCGATGCCAAGCTTCCGGAATGCGTACTCATGGGTGAGCTTTCCATGGACGGTGGCGTAAGACCGATCCGCGGAGCATTGCCCATTGCCATTGAGGCCAGGGCCAGAGGGTTCTCCACCTTGATCATCCCTGCGGAGAACGCCAAGGAAGCCGCCATTGTCGAGGGCCTCACCGTGTTCGGCGTTTCGCATCTGAAGGAGGTGATCGCCATCCTGAACGGTGAGCCGACGGTGGCGCCGGTGAGCGTGGATATCCGGGCCGAGTTCGAGGCGCGCAGCACCACCTATCCCGTGGACCTGTCCGATGTCAAGGGACAGGAGAATATCAAACGAGCTTTTGAGATAGCTGCTGCCGGCGGACATAACATCATCCTGATCGGCCCTCCGGGTGCTGGCAAGACCATGCTCGCCAAGCGCCTGCCGACCATCATGCCCCCGCTGGACCTGGAAGAGGCTTTGGAGACCACCAAGATCCATAGTGTGGCCGGTAAGCTGGACCTCAAGGAAGGGCTGATGAGCGTCCGACCTTACCGCTCACCGCATCATACGATCAGTGACGTGGCCTTGGTGGGAGGAGGGTCCTACCCGCAGCCCGGCGAGATCAGTCTGGCACACAACGGGGTCTTGTTCCTGGATGAGCTGCCTGAGTTCAAGCGTACCGTGCTGGAAGTGCTCAGACAGCCCTTGGAGGACCGTATCGTGACGATCTCCCGAGCGAAATTCACCGTGGAGTACCCGGCCAGCTTCATGCT
>JAGQVN010000024.1 GCA_020437905.1 Flavobacteriales bacterium | reverse complement strand
GCCACTACGAGCTGCTGGACGTGGACCCGGAGAAATACCCGGCGGATAAAGGCATGCTCGCACTCGTTGATGAGGTTGGCGCTCCATACAAGGAGCAACTTGAGAAAGTGGTGGGCAGCACGAAGAAGACCTTGGTGCGCTACTACGTGATCGAGAACCCGATGGACAACCTGGTGACCGACGCAATGATGTGGAAGTTGAAGCCGGACATCGCCATCAGCAACGGGTTCCGCTTCTGCCCACCCATCGTGGCGGACGACAAGACCCCGACACCCATCACCAACGACCATCTATGGAGCATGATCCCCGTCGATAGTGATGCCAAGTACGCCGAGGCCAGCGGACAGCAGATCTGGGATTGGCTGGAAAAGGAGTTGCACAACGTGTTCGCCAAGGAACCGGCCAAGCGCTTCGGCGGGTGGGTGGTGCGGTTCCAGGGCATGACCGCGAACTTCACCATGCACAACGACATGGGTGAACGAGTGAACTGGATCAAAGTGAATGGGAAGCCCATAGAGATGGATCGTTACTATACGATCGCCGCATGCGAACGCGAGGGTGATCCAGATGATACTCTGTGCAGGATGGTGAATGTGAGGAACCCGCGGCGGGCGAATATCACCATGCACGCCATCCTGCGCGAGTACTTCGCGAAGCACAGCCCCGTCTCTCCCAAAGTGGAAGGGCGGATCACAGCGACAGATGCTCCACAGGACCTTCTGAGCCAGTTGGAAGGATACGACTACGAGTTCCGTTGAAGTTCTTGTTCGGGCCAGTGGGACGCGACCGATCGGACGAAATAGGATGAAGGTTCCGGAGCTGGCAGAGAAATGCGCTCTCAAGTTCGTTGAACGCGGCGCACTGTGATCCAGGTCACGGTGCGCTCAGTGCAGAGGCTGGACCTTTGTGGCATGAAGCAACTATTCATCCTCTTCATGCTCGTGATCGGAGGTCTGACACCGGCCCGATCCCAAACCGGAACGCAACAACATCGCATCGTCTTGCAGTTGACCAGTGGTGATACCTTGGTGCATAAGAACCTGATGAAGCAGCTGAGGAACATATTGGATGCCGCCCCCACCGCACAGATCGAGATCGTCTGCCATGGACCTGGTTTGGATATGCTCATGGGGGATCGAAGCGTCGTGGCGGACAAATTGCAGGAGAGAAGTGCGCAAGGCATATCCTTCCTGGCTTGCGAGAACACGATCAGGGAGCGCAAATTGGACCGCGCTCTGGTGCTTCCTTCCGCTGGTTACGTCAAAGCCGGGATCATCCACATCGTGGAGCGTCAGGAGGAGGGCTGGAGCTACATCAAGGCCGGATACTAGATCATGTCGACCCAGCATGGCTTCCGGTCGTGCAGCGGCCGGTATGGGATGGTCCTTGCCATCCTGCTGTCGATCGGCATTCCGGGCGCCGCTCAACACAGTGAACAGGACATCCCCAGTGCGGACAGTCTGCGCGGACCGAGCCATCTGTACGACATCATGCGGCACGGTGAACTGAACGGCCGGTTCCGGATGTACAACATGCTCACCGTCAATGACGGCACGCCCTCCGACTATCATGCGGTCGCCTTCGGCGGAACGCTGGGCTTCGCATCACAGCGATGGCATGGTGTTCGATTCAGGTTGAGCGGGGGCTACACCTTCGATCTGGCAACGAGCGACCTGACCAATCCTGACCCGGTCACCGGTGTCCCGAATCGATATGAGATCGGTCTGTATGACGTGACCGATCCGCGACACACGAACGACCTCTACTACCTACAAGAGTTCCAGTTGGACTGGACCTCGCGCGAAGCGCGCACACAAGTCGTGTTCGGCAAACAGGAGCTGAACACCCCCTTCCTGAATCCCCAGGATGGTCGCATGCACCCGACGCTCTTCGAAGGGCTCTGGGCTTCGCACGATACCCGTTCCGGTACCGCGTTCAAGGGTGGCTGGCTATACCGAGTGGCCCCGCGCGGCGCCAGTGAATGGTATCCGGTCGAAGAAAGCATGTCGGTCTTCCCGGTCGGCCGCAACATATACGGCGAAGGCGCCAGGCACGGAGAGCATCTAAGCAGCGCAGGGATCTTTGCAGCCAGCATCAAGCAACAAGTCCATCGACGAGTGCAGATCACCGTATGGGAACTGCTTACCGAGAACGTGTTCAACAGTGCCATGCTCCGTGTGGACCTCGGTGACAACGAGGATGCCTGGAGCGCCTCGGCGTTCGCCATCCGGCAGGATCCGGCACATCATCGGGGTGCGGTGAACGACTCGCTGTTGTTCATGCCCACCAACGAAAGCTCATGGGCCTTCAGCGGTCGTGTACGGAACGTGCTCGGCCGCTTTCGATGGCAGGTGAACTACACCCGGATCACCGCTCATGGGCGCTATCTGATGCCGAGGGAATGGGGACGCGATCCCTTCTTCACATTCCTGCCCCGCGAACGCAACGAAGGAACGGGTGACGTGCACGCCACCACATTGAACCTCATCTGGAGGACGGGCAGCGGATGGCGCATCCAGTTGGATGGGGGATATTACAGCATGCCGGACCTGACCAACGTACGGCTGAACAAGTATGCCATGCCCTCGTACACACAGTTCGATGTGAATACGCAATACCACTTCAAAGGGGGTTGGAGGGGACTGGCGACACAACTCCTGGTGCTGGTCAAGCTGCCCGTGGAAGAGGGGATCACCGAGAAGCAGGCGATCAACAAAGTCGATATGCTCCATGCGGATCTCATCATCAATTACGTGTTCTGATGGCCAGGAGGTGATGCCGGTCACCGTCCATGCTTTGCGCCCTTTCGGACCTTTGTATCACTAGCAAATGATACGGGACTGTTGGACATGACCAAGGCTGCACTGACGGTAGGAGCCAAAGTAGATCTGACCGGACCGCTGCGTTCCAGCGCTGTGGTGTTCGATAGACGGGCCAAGGAGGAGTTCGCTCCGGGCCATGTGAGACGCGCGAAGCACATCCCGCTGGACCGCCTGAGTTCCGATCGGTCAAAACTGGAACGCTCGAAGCCCGCCATCACCTGCTGCCGGAGCGTGATGCGCAGTCGGGAGACAGCGAGCCTGCTGTGCCGGCATGGGTTAGACGCATGCGATGGCGGCCCATGGACCAGCGTTCGAACCCTCAAGGCCCGATGAACAAGCGACCGAACACCTTCAACACGCTGATCGGCGGCGATACGCCGGTGCTCGTGGATTTCTTTGCGGAATGGTGCGGGCCCTGCAAGGCGATGGCCCCGATCTTGCAGGACCTCAAACGCCAGGTCGGCGACCGCGCAGTGGTAGTCAAGGTGGATGTTGACCGAAACCCGACCGTAGCTCGGGCATACAGGGTCCAGGGAGTTCCCACGCTGGTGCTCTTCAAGAAAGGAAACCCGGTCTGGCGTGGCTCCGGAGTGATGAGCACAGCGCAATTAATGAGCATCATCGGACCACACCTCAATTGATGGTGATCCGTCCTGCCGGCATTCTATTACACGCATCATGGGGCCTTTTCCTGATGTTCGTAGTCAGTGGCTGCGGCGGAAGTGGTCCGGATAGCCAGCTATCTCCTTCCGCCTTCCGTGATGCGATGCGCAAGCCCAGGGCCCAGTTGGTGGACGTCCGCACACCGGATGAGTTCGCCACCGGCCACCTCGAGGGGGCGATCGGTCTGGACTGGGCAGGAGGAATACTTGAACAACGTATGTCGGAACTGGATAAGGAGCTGCCCGTCCTGGTCTATTGCGCATCAGGTCGACGCAGTGCTGCTGCTGCATCGGCCCTGCGGAATGATGGTTTCCGCATCGTATATGAACTTGAAGGGGGCATCAGCGCCTGGCGTTCGTCGGGGTTGCCTGTGCTGGAGCCCTAGCACCCCCCAGCCTCCGGATCACGCATAGAGCAGCGTAGAGGGGTCGGAGTACCCGTTCGACCGCGGAACAGGGCGATCACGATCATTTGGATGCTGACAGCATGGCGACCGAACATGGTCGGGCAGTTGCGGACCAGACCATATCGAACTTCCCGACCTTCAAAGCGGACCGCTGCTCTGCATCTGCGACATGAGCCTTGCGGAACGGAACGAGCTTGCCTGCCTGTATCTCACCCTTCGCCGCACATCTTTGCCGGATCGACCCACGCGTCGAACTCCTCCGCTGTAACGTGACCCAGAGCGATAGCGGCATGCTTCAGCGTAGTGCCCTCCTTATGCGCCTTCTTCGCGATCTCGGCAGCTTTGTAGTAGCCGATGTGCGGGTTCAGGCTGGTGACCAGCATGAGCGAATTCTCCAGGTGGCGTTTGATAACTGCATCGTTGGGACGGATGCCAGCGGCGCACTTCTCGGTGAAGCTCCGGCAGGCATCGCCAAGCAGGCGTGCGCTCATCAGCACGTTGTATGCGATCAACGGCTTGAACACGTTCAGCTCGAAGTGTCCGTTGCTGCCGCCGATCCCCACCGCCACATCATTGCCCATCACCTGGGCGGCCACCATGGTCAGCGCCTCCGGTTGCGTGGGGTTCACCTTGCCCGGCATGATGGAGGAACCGGGCTCATTGTCCGGGATCACGATCTCACCGATGCCGCTGCGCGGGCCGCTGCTGAGCATGCGGATGTCGTTCCCGATCTTCATCAGGCTGACCGCCATACGCCGGAAAGCCCCACTGAGCTCGACCATGGCATCATGAGCGGCCAGGGCCTCGAACTTGTTCGGAGCTGAGACAAACGGGAGGCCGGTGAGCGTTGCGATCTGCTTCGCGACAGCCTCCGCATATCCTTTCGGTGCGTTGAGCCCCGTACCCACAGCGGTACCTCCCAAGGCCAGCTCCTGCACCATGACCAAGGCGTTCTTCACCGCTCGCATTCCATTGTCCAACTGCTGCACATATCCACTGAACTCCTGGCCCAGGGTCAGGGGAGTAGCGTCCATGAAATGCGTGCGGCCGGTCTTCACCACTTCCCTGAACTCCTCCGCCTTGCCGGCCAGGTTTTCGCGCAATGCCTTCACACCTGGAAGGGTCATCTCCATCGTCAGCTTGTACGCCGCGATGTGCATCGCCGTAGGGAACGTGTCGTTGCTGCTCTGGCTCTTGTTGACATCGTCGTTCGGGTTGAGGACCTTCTCAGTATCGTTCAACGACCCGCCGTTCAGCACGTGTCCGCGATACGCAATGACCTCGTTCACGTTCATGTTGCTCTGGGTCCCGCTGCCGGTCTGCCAGACCACCAAGGGGAATTGATCGTTCAGCTCGCCGCGAAGGATCTCGTCGCAGACCCTGGCGATCAGCTCCGCCTTATCGGCCGTCAGCACGCCCAGTTCAGCATTGGTGAGCGCAGCGGCTTTCTTCAGGTAGGCGAATGCATGGATGATCTCGATCGGCATACTGGCATCCGGACCGATCTTGAAGTTGTTCCGACTTCGCTCGGTCTGAGCACCCCAGTATTTGTCGGCAGGTACCTGGACCTCACCCATTGTATCCCTCTCGATGCGATATGTCATGCTCATGTTCGTTCCTTGAACAGTTCCTCCACGTTCTCAGGTGGCCTGCCAATAACGGCTTTGTTCCCTTTCACCACGATCGGCCGCTCCAACAGGATCGGGTTCTCCGAGATGACCCTGACCCATTCGTGCTCGTTCAGCTTGAGGCCCTTGTATTCCTCTTTGAACAGGCGTTCTCCCTTCCGCAGGACCTCCTCCGCTGGCCTGTTCAATTTCATCAGGAGCTTCTCGAGGACCGGCAATGATGGTGGCTCTCTCAGATACTCCACGACCCGCGGTTCGATCCCTTTGGATCGCAAAAGCTCCAGCGTTTCGCGGCTCTTCCGGCAGCGTGGGTTATGGTAGATCGTCCAATCCGACATGTTCCTGTTCAATTCCCGCCTCCTCACTTCCTTCCGCCGGTCGACCCGATGGGATCGATGATAAAGCTCCCATGCTCACCAGCCCCCCCTCTTCACTTTCGAGCGCTCCTATTCTTTTCACCCCACCACTTGACTGCTTCCGTGTTTCATCAACCAGGCTTTCAGGAACTCGTCTATCTCTCCATTGAGCACATCATCCACGTTGCTGGTCTCATGCTCGGTACGCACATCCTTGACGAGCTTGTAAGGCTGCAGCACATAGTTGCGGATCTGACTGCCCCACTCGATCTTCTTCTTCTCCGCTTCGATGGCGCTGCGCTTGCTCCGCCGTCGCTCCAGCTCCATTTCGTACAACTGGGACTTGAGCAACTGCAGCGCCTTGGTCTTGTTGTCGAGCTGGCTCCGCGTTTCGGTGTTCTCGATGATGATACCTGAAGGAGCGTGTCTGAGGCGCACGCCGGTCTCCACCTTGTTCACGTTCTGGCCACCTGCACCACCGCTGCGGAATGTGTCCCATGTGATGTCCGCCGGGTTGATGTCGATCTGGATCGATTCATCGACCAGAGGGTACACGTACACGCTGACGAAGCTGGTGTGCCTCCGAGCGTTGCTATCGAAAGGACTGATTCGGACCAGGCGATGTACGCCGTTCTCGCCCTTGAGCATGCCAAAAGCGAACTCCCCATCCACTTCGATGGTCGCCTGTTTGATGCCTGCCGCATCACCGTCCTGGTAGTCGAGGACCTTCACCTTGTAATCGTTCTTCTCCGCCCACATGCGGTACATGCGCAAGAGCATCAGGGCCCAGTCGTTGCTTTCGGTCCCCCCTGCCCCACTGGTGATCTGCACAACTGCGCTCAAAGGATCCTCTTCGGCACTGAGCATGTTCTTGAACTCCAGGTCCTCGAGCTTTGCCAGTGTGGTGGCATTCTGCTGGTCCAGGTCCTCCTCGGAAGCTTCCTTGGCCTTGTAGAACTCCAGGAGCACGCCCAGGTCATCCACACTCCGCGCCGTATCCTCGTAGAGATCGACCCATCGCTTCAGTTCCCGGATCTTCTTCATCACCACTTGAGCCTTCTTCTGGTCGTTCCAGAAATCCGGGTCTTGGGTATACTTTTCCTCTTCGGCAATGGCACCTCGCTTGCCCTCCACATCCAGGTAGCCTTTCAGCGCCTTCAGCCGTTCGGCCAATTCCTCGTATTGGGCAGTGGTGATCATGGGGCCGCGAAATTACGGCTCTCCGGTTTCCTTCAGGCGCGTCAGGGCCTCCTCAATGGCCTCGTCCTCAAAGCCCCTTGACATCAGATAACGCTTGACCAAGCCCTCGCGTCGGACACCTGTCCTTGCATGCGTTCGTTCCCAGCTGCGCCGGAGCTGTTGGTCGAGGACCTCCCAATATTCATTTTGGTCGATCGCATCCAACGCCAGGCGTATGCAGGGCAGGGACACCTTTTTCGCGCGCAGCATGTGCTCGATCTTCATTCGCCCCCAACCTTTCTGTCGCAGTTTGCTCACCGCATAGTGCTCTGCGAAACGGGACTCGTTCAGGAATCCATCGGAGATCAAGCGGCTCAGCAGGCCCTCCACGTCGCCACGATGCAGGCCCCATTGATACAACTTGTCGCGGACCTCCTGGTGGGCCCGTTCCTGCCGGGCGCAATAGCGTTTGGCACGCTCCAAGTTCCGATCCAGGTCCTGCTGGGACATGACCCGGCAAAGTTGGTCCTCAGATCGGAAGCTCCTTGCCTTCCTTGTCGAGTATGGCGTAGTCCAGATACCGACGCGCACCCTGGGCTTCCACCTTCACCCATTGGCGCCAACGCATCCACCACTTCATGCGGATGCTGGGCCAGCCCTTTGTCAGATAGGCATGGATGAATGGATGCACGGCGAGCGTCAAGCCGTTTTCCTCCTTTTCGACCAGCAGGTAGTTCAAGGCATTCTCGATCTCGTCGATGATGAGCACCGGCGCACTGACCTCCCCTGATCCACCGCAGGTAGGGCAGCTTTCGCTGGTGTCGATCTCCGTTGCGGGGCGCACACGCTGCCGGGTCAGTTCGATGACCCCGAACCGGGATGGTGGCAGGATGTTGTGCTTGGCCTTGTCATCGGCCATCGCTTCCTTGAAGGCCTTGTGCAATGCTCTCCGGTTCTCCGCACTATACAGATCGATGAAATCCACGGCTATGATGCCGCCCATGTCGCGCAGGCGCAACAGCCGGGCGATCTCCTGGGCCGCCTCGATGTTGATCTCCAACGCATTCTGTTCCTGGTCCTTCTGCCCACCTTTGCGACTACCACTGTTCACGTCGATCACGTGCATGGCCTCGGTGCGCTCAATGATCAGGTAGGCGCCACTGGACAGCATGACCTGCTTGCCGAATGCCTGCTTGATCTGCTTGTTCACTCCGAAGCTGTCGAAGATGTCCTGCTTGCCGCGGTAGTGCTTCACAATACCCACCTTGTCCGGAGCGATCTTGCCCAGGTACTGGCGGACCTCCTCGGCCAAGAGCTCATCATCTACATGGATGGAGTTGAAGTCCTTGTTCAACAGGTCGCGCAACACCGCACTGGTGCGGTCGATCTCTCCGAGCACGCGTTTGGGTGGAAGCGCGTTCCTGAGATTCCGGAAGCACACATCCCACCGGGCGATCAAGGCCTTGAGATCCGCGTCCAGATCGGCGACCTTCTTGTTCTCCGCGTTGGTACGGATGATGACACCGAAATTGTCCGGCTTGATGCTTTGGAGGGCCCTTTTCAGACGGTCTCGCTCCGCACTGTCCTTGATGCGGGTGCTGATGCTGACCTTGTTGATGAAGGGTACAAGGACCATGTAGCGCCCTGCCAGGGTTACTTCGGCGGTGAGGCGGGGTCCCTTGGTACTGATCGGTTCCTTGGCGATCTGCACCAAGATGCTCTGGCTTGCACTAAGTGCATCGGCGATCTTGCCACCCTTCTCGATGTCGCCGTCGAGCTTCCAATCCTCCAATAGTGAGGACTTCACGCTGCCGTTCACCGCTCCTTTGGCGAACTTGAACGCGTTGCGGAACTGCGGACCCAGATCGAAATAATGAAGGAAAGCATCCTTTTCGTGGCCGACATCCACGAAAGCCGCGTTCAACCCGGGCGCGACCTTGCGCACCTTGGCCAGGTATATGTCCCCCACGGTGAAGCCCTTGTCCGTGCGCTCGCGATGCAGCTCCATCAGGAGCTTGTCCCGTTGCAGGGCGATGGCTACTTCTCCGGCCGAGGCACGGATGATCAGGTCTACGCTCACGGACTGTGAGGGTATTAGGCAGCAGGATGCATCGCGGGCGGATGCACGCTCCCCCTGCTGTTCCCCGCCCCATGGCATGGGACGGAGAAGAAGCGGGGTGGTCCCTTACTAACGGACCTTCTTCTTGTGACGGTTCTTCCGCAAGCGCTTCTTCCGCTTGTGGGTGGCCATTTTGTGGCGCTTCCGCTTCTTACCGCAAGGCATTCTGCTCTGCTTCTTTTTCGTTACGTATCTCGTTGAGCATCCGGTCGGCCGCAGCAAGGGCTTCGGGATCGCTCGTCAATTCCTT
>JAGQVN010000247.1 GCA_020437905.1 Flavobacteriales bacterium | reverse complement strand
GAGGTCGTGATCGCGATCGCGCGCCCCGATCCAGAGCGGCGTAGGGCGATCGTGGATCGGTGCATGGATGCCGGTGTGCAGGTGCGCAGTATCCCCCCGGTACGCGACTGGATCGGTGGCAAGCTTCAACCCGGTCAGATCAGAGAGATACGGATAGAGGACCTGCTCGGCAGGGCCGTCATCGAAATTGACCAGGAGCAGGTCCGGGAAACACTCACCGGCCGGTTGGTCCTGGTCAGCGGGGCGGCCGGAAGCATCGGATCGGAGCTGGTCCGACAATTGGTCCGATTCGAGCTCCGTGGGCTCATACTCCTTGACCTGGCCGAGAGCGCGCTTTATGACCTGCACATGGAACTGCTTGGGGCTCAGGTCCGTGTGCCCTTGACCGTCCTCGTCGGTGATGTTCGGGACCGTCCGTCCATGACCCGCCTGTTCGAGCATCACCGGCCTGATGTGGTATTCCATGCTGCGGCGTACAAGCATGTGCCGATGATGGAGGATACGCCCGGAGAAGCGCTCCGCACCAATGTCGGCGGGACCTTGGTCCTTGCGGACCTGGCTGTCGCATACCAGGTACAGCGCTTCATCCTGGTCAGTACGGACAAGGCAGTGAACCCGACAAGCGTAATGGGCATGAGCAAGCGCATCGCGGAGCGTTATGTGCAGGGAGCAGCCAGGAAAGGTCGCACGGTCTTTGTCACCACCCGCTTCGGCAATGTGCTTGGCAGCAGCGGATCGGTGGTCCCCCTGTTCCGTGGGCAGATCGCTCGAGGCGGACCGGTTACCGTTACCCATCCGGAGGTCACGCGCTACTTCATGACCATTCCGGAGGCCTGTCGGCTGGTGCTGGAGGCTGCAGCGATGGGCAATGGTGGAGAGATATTCGTGTTCGACATGGGTTCGCCCGTGAAGATCAAGGACCTTGCCGAGCGCATGATCAGACTGAGCGGACATCGACCCGGGGTCGATATCGAGGTCACGTTCACAGGCCTCCGACATGGAGAGAAACTATACGAGGAACTGCTCGCCGATGCTGAACTTACGGAGCGTACCCATCATCCACGCATCCTCATTGGCAAGGTCGATGATCCCCCCTCGCCCACCCTCATGTCCTCCATTGAAGCCCTGGTCCGTGATGTGCCGCTAGCTGAGAAGGCAGGATTGTTGGAGCGCATGCGCGAGCTGGTGCCCGAATACCAGGGTGCGCCGTCATCGTAACTTGCCGAGGCTCCAGCCCCGAGGCTGCCGGAAATGGAACGCATCACCAAGGAAAGGGACCTGGCGATCACCCGTTCACGGATGACCAGTGATGACACTATCGGTATTGGGCAGGTTGGCATGGCCTTGGATCATGGAACAAGCCGGGGCGGAAACACCATGTTTTCCAGCACCGCATCGAACCTGGGGCATCACGAGCTATCCCAGTTGCATGCACCGGCGGGAGCGAATGAACAGCTGGATCCGGAGACCTTGTTCAGCGATCGATGCCTGGAAGGGATCGAGCCATCCCACGCGAAGCTGAACCCAGTCGCGTAATGGAGACCAGGTTGCGCACATCCGTGGAGATACGTTTCAGTGATATCGATATCGCTGGCCACGTGCATAACAGCAAGTACCTGGATTACTTCGAAAACGGCAGGATGGCCTACCTGGCCCAGTTCGTTCCTGCGGACCACGACTGGTTGAAAGAAAGCATGTTGGTGGTCCGCAATGAATTGGAGTATCACCGTTCGGTTCGTCTGAACGAGCGCATCTTCGTGGATACTTGGTGCTCGCGCCTTGGCAACACCAGTTTCGACCTCAGGTATCGGGTGATCATGCTTGAAGGGGACAAGGAGCTCCTGTGTACCAGCGGAAGAAGCACCATGGTCTGTGTTCGGTTGGATACCCGGAAGACCATCCCCATACCTTCGGCATGGCGCAGATCGATGGTGGTACTCGAAGAAGCATGAAGAAGTTGGTCACGATCGGGCTTTCGGCTTTGTTGGTGGGTTGTTCCTCCTCCCAGGACCTCCAGAGCCTGGTGGAAAGCGCGGGTCAGGTCCTTAGCTCAACCGGCAGTACAGGGCTTTCGAACGAGGAGGTGATCAACGGATTGAAACAAGCCCTGGAGGTCGGTACCCGGCGGGCCGTGGAGGTCACGGGCACGGAAGGTGGCTTCTGGGACAACGCCAGCATTCGGATACCCTTCCCGGAGGACGCGGAACAGATGAAACGCACGTTGAACGACATCGGTCTGAACAAACCCGTGGAGGACTTTGAACGCACCATGAACGAGGCCGCTGAAAATGCGGTCAAGGAGGCAGTGCCTGTGTTCGTCGACGCGATCAAGGGAATGAGCATCGAGGACGGTTTCGCCATTCTGAGGGGTGGCGAGAACGCGGCCACGTTATTTCTCCGGGAGCGGACCGGCCCAGCGCTGGAGCAGAGGTTCCGCCCGATCGTGGAGAATGCCACCCGCTCGGTGGCCCTGACAAGCTATTGGACACCCGTGGCGAACGCGTACAACACGGCCTCCCTCCTCACCGGCATGAAAGCGGTGGACCCTGATCTGGATGCCTACGTGACCGGCAAAGCCATTGATGGGCTTTTCCTGATGCTGGCGGATGAGGAGAAGAAGATTAGGCGGGACCCTGTTGCCAGGACGACGGAGCTTCTGCAACGCGTGTTCGGAAGCTTGTAAGCATGAAGGCCCGAGACCTTACCCCGTCAGGGACGCGCTTGGATGAAAGCGAACTGGTGCTGAACGATGCAGGAGCGGTCTACCACCTCGACCTACATCCGGAGCAGCTAGGCGAGTTGGTCCTGATAGCGGGTGACCCGGGACGCATCGCATTGATCAGCGCGCAGTTCGAGACGATCGACCACCGGTCCCGGAATCGGGAATTCGTTGCTCACACAGGATCGTATCACGGTACACGGGTCACGGCGTTGGCCACGGGGATCGGTACGGACAACATCGACATCGTACTGAACGAGCTGGACGCTTTGGTGAACATCGACCTGAACGAACGACGACCACGGAATACCCTGAGGAGCCTGCGTATTGTCCGATTAGGGACCTGTGGCTCCCTGCAGCCCGACATCCCTGTGGATCAGCTGATCGTGAGCAGCCATGGATTGGGATTGGACAACGTGCTCCACTACTACGCCCACGAGCAGGATGATGCAGGGACCTCCCTCGTGAACGCGTTGATCGACCATTGCCAATGGCCAGCCCACCTGCCGCCTCCCTACATTGCCTCGGGTGACCCGGGCCTCGTTGATATCCTGAAGAAGGGTAATCACTGCGGCATCACCGCCACGGCGGGCGGATTCTACGGGCCTCAGGGACGTCGGCTTCGGTTGGCACCAGCGATGCCGGGGCTGAACAGCTCACTCACTGACTTCCGGTATGGGGAACTGCGCGTGCTCAACTACGAAATGGAGACATCCGCGCTCTATGGATTGTCCGCACTGCTGGGCCATCAGGCATGCACGGTCTGTGCCGTGGTCGCGAACAGATATCGCAGGGAGTTCAGCAGGGACCACGCTGCCACCATCCGGAATATGATCGGCATGGTGCTGGAGCGATCAACAGGCTGATCGTGGATTTCAGGACCATCCGCTGACGGACCGGACCCGGCCCTGGCCCTATTTTCGCCATAAGCACCCCACGATCACAGGGGACGAACATGAGCGAGAACGAGATCCGATCGCTGATCGAACTGATCGATGACCCGGACGAGCAGATCTTTGAGCAGGTCCGGTCGAAACTGGTCTCGATGGGTGACACGGTCGTCGCTGACCTGGAGCAGGCCTGGGGATCGCAGGACCTCGGTGATCTTTTTCGTGACCGGATCGAGGACATGCTGCACACCATCCATATCGGCGTGGTGGAGAAGCGGCTCCGGGCCTGGGTGGAACAGGGCGCTGATGACCTGTTGGAAGGTGCGCTGATCGTGTCCCGGTATCGGTATGCTGAGCTGGACGAGCAACGGGTGCGGGCGAAGCTTGCCTCCGTTCGCCAGGATATCTGGTTGGAGCTGAACGATCATCTGACCGCTTTCGAGAAGGTGCGTGTTTTCAATCACATCTTCTTTCAGGTCCATGGCTTCAAGGGGAACAAGCGGAACTATCATGCTCCCAAGAACAGCTACATCAACGATGTGGTGGACGGCCGAACGGGCAATCCGCTTTCCCTTGCGATCGTGTATCAGACCATAGCTGAAGACCTGGGCCTTCCCCTTCGCGGCGTTAACCTGCCCAACCATTTCGTCCTGGCGTACCTGGATGAGGACAGTGTCGGCGGTTCTGAACAGGGAGAGGCGAACGTGCTTTTCTATGTCAATGCGTTCAGCAACGGCGATATCCTTGGTCGGAACGAGATCATCGAGTTCCTGGAAAAACTGGGACTTCCGGCGGAGGAACGCTTCTTCCGGCCCGCCAGCAATGTGGAGATCGTGCGCAGGCAGCTGAACAACCTGGTGAACAGTTATCAGAAGCAAGGCGACTCAGAACGTGTGGCCGACCTGCAGCGACTGAGCGCCATAGTGGGTAAGGAGCAGCCCTAGATCAACCGGCCCACCGTTCGGATCAGGATGCACAGGTCCCCGAACAGACTTTGCTCCCTGATGTACCGTAGTTCCAGCTCGAGCTTTCCCGGCATGATCTCCTCCACATAGGTCCTTTCGGGATCCGTCACCGCACCCAGGAGCTTTTGCTCGTCAATGAACTCCAGGCTCGCGGCACCGGTCATTCCAGGCCGGACGCTGAGGACCTGCTGCTGCTCCGGTGTGTACAGCTCCACGTACCTCGGCACCTCCGGTCTGGGGCCCACCAGGCTCATGTCACCACGGAGCACATTGAGCAGCTGGGGTAGTTCATCCAGTTTCGTGCGCCTCAGAACGCGCCCTTGAGCCGTCACTCGGGGATCGCCTTCTCCGGCGGTCAACTGGCCCTGTTGTTCGGTGTTCGCCCGCATGGTGCGGAACTTCAGGAGCAGGAATGGCCTGCCTCCCCTGCCTACCCGTATCTGCCTGAAGAACGCACCGCCCGGTGAACCCCAGGAGACCCAGGCGCCGATGGCAAGGAGAACAGGTGCCAGCAGGACCAGGGAGATCGCACTGACCACGATATCAAAGGCGCGTTTCAAGAGAGGACCTCATTCACCGCAAGGCGGACCGCGGAGATGACCTGCTCCACTTGTTCATCGGTCAGGTCGTAATAGATCGGCAGGCTGATCTCGGTGGAGTAATGCTTGTATGCCTTCGGAAAATCCTCGATCCGATAGCCCAGGTCACGATAGAACGAAAGCATGGGAAGCGGGATGAAATGAACGTTCACGCTGACCCCCTGCTCGGCGATCCGTTCAATGATCCGGTCCCGTTGCGCTTCGCTGGCCTCCTTGATCCGAAGCATGTACAGGTGGTAGCTGCTCTCTCGGTCATTATCCCTGAGCACCGGCACCACGCATCGCTCATTGTCCTGGAACGCCCCCTGGTAACGCATTGCAATGGTCTTTCGGCGTGGAAGTGTGCTGTTCTCGTACCGGTCCAGCTCCACCAGCCCAATGGCCGCTTGAAGGTCGGTCATGTTGCACTTGAAGCCAGCCAGTTGCACATCGTATCGCCAGGCGCCAGGGGCCGTTTTGGCAAGCGCATCCTTGCTCTGTCCATGCAGGCTCATCACATTGAAGTGACGGTACAGCGCTTCCGCATCGAAGGGGGCTGGAAGAGCGAAGGCCAACGCTCCACCTTCAGCGGTCGTCAGGTTCTTCACCGCATGGAAACTGTAGCCCGTGATGTCAGCCTGCGAACCCACCGGTCTATCCTGGATGCGAGCGCCGAAGGAATGGGCCGCGTCGCTCAGGACCAGGATGCGGCCCAGTTGCCGTTGTACGTCACTGGCCGCCCGGAACTTGGAGGCGGTCGATCGCGCAAGTCCCATGATCGTGTCCACGGCCGCCGGTAACCCACCGATATCCACGGGTATGATGCATTTGGTCCTTTCGGTGATCGCTCGCTCCACGTCATTCGGGTCCAGGGTGAAGTCGTCCAGCACGTCGACCATCACGGGACGAGCGCCTACGTGGACCACGATGTTGGCGGTGGCGCAGTATGTGTAAGCAGGCACGATGACCTCGTCACCGGGTCCAACGCCGAACCAACGCAGGACAAGTTCACAAGCGTTCGTCCAGCTGTTCAGTGCGATCGCTCGCTCCGTTCCGCAATAATCAGCCAAGCGCCGCTCGAACTCCTTGGTGCGCGGTCCGGTGGTGATCCAGCCGCTCTTCAAGGCTTCCGCAACGGCCTGGACCGTGCGGTCATCGATCCGCGGCGGACTGAAGGGGATCATGGCTGCGAAGTTCGCATCTCCTCGGCGACATCATCCCTCCCCTCGAACAGCCATGCCAAAAAACAACATGCCAATACACCCGCCTGCACTTCAAGCATCGACTCGACCGCCATGTTCAGGATGGTCACCAACATCAGGATCGTCAGTAAATGATCTTTTTGGAAAAGGGAGCGGACCAAGGGAAGAACGAACATGAATACCAACAAGAGCAGACCCAACGGCCCCAGCGCGGCGAGGGTTTGCAAGAACTGTGAGTGGGCATTCAGCTTATGCTCACAGGGAAAACTGTAGCCGTTCGCGCAGTATCGCCGGACCAGTTCGTTCTTGATATCACCGGTACCGGTGCCGAGCACGGGATACGCGGCCACCAGTTCCAAGGCCGTGTCCCACACCAGCACCCTGGCTCCACTGCTGTCCGAGGCATCAGGGGCAACGTCCCCGAGCGCTGCGATGGCTTGGGTGATCTTGGCCCTGAAGCCCGGTATCGAAGCGAACAACATACCGAAGGACAGCCCCCCCAGGAGAGCGGCCCCGATCAGGGTGCAACGCATGGGCTTGCTTGCGATGGCCAGCAGGTAGGACAATACAAGCGCCAGTACGACCCAGCCCATCTTGCTTCCACAGCATAGGATGCCGATCAGCAGGGTCATGGATACAAATGGACGGATACGCGCGAACCAGCGAGGCTCGACATCGAGGACTGTCACGATCGACAACGCCAGGGTGAGGTAGTACGCGAGGTAGGTCGGGTGAACATGGAAGGAGAAAGCCGAGGAATAAAGCCGGTCAAGGAGCAGCACCTCCTCTGTGTGCATGCCGGCACGAAGCAATGCAAGGTCATGCCCGATCAATGCCAATGCCCGTAGGAGCAGGAAGATGACAAAGCCTGTACATCCGAGCACGAAGGCCAGCTGGCCCCTTCGCATGGTTCCATGGTCCGGAGGTGGTCCGATCATGGCGATAACAGGCACCGCCAGGAGCGGCAGCTTGATGCCAAGATCGAACCAGCCGAAATCATGGTCTTCGGTCCAAAGCATACCGGCCAGATGCCAGAGGAACAGACCCAGCGCCCAGGGTGCGAAGCTCCAACCATTGAGTTCCCGTGTCAATGACCCGGTGAACAGGGATGCAATGACCAGAAGCACAAGCAAGGCTGGAAGCACGTACGGCAGCCAGGGTAGTGAAAAGGCCAGGCCGATGACCAGGAAAGGCTGCAGCGAGCGTATGGATCGGGAGGAGATCATCCGGAGGTGCCGCTCTCTCTGAGGAGCGCACTATAGTCGTATGGCGAAGGTCCGAAACGCAAGACGATGCAGGATGATCGCTAGGGCAATGAACGACAGAGAGGTTGCCAAAGCCGCTCCGTAGATGCCGGCCATCGGTATCAACAACAGGTTCAGGATCACATTGCTCAGGAATACCAGACCAATGAACAGCGTTTGCGTACCGGGAGCCCCCAATTGGCTGAAAAGCATCTGGAAGGGAAGATGTCCGCTGGATGCCGCGATCCCGAGTGCGAGTATCGCATATACCGCCCATACCGTACGCGGTGAATCGTTCATACCCAGGACCCAAAGCCCCAGAGGGAACAAGGGAATGGAGATGAGCGCCAAGGGTGCCAATATCTTGAAGAAAACCCGTCGATTGCGGGCAATGATACGCTCGAGCGTTCCGGGGCCTCCCTTCGCATAGGCATGCGCGATCACCGGATTGATGTTGTTCCTGAACAGCACCGGTAGCTGGACAAGTCCTTCCGCCACGGTCGCCGCGAAACTGTACAGACCGACCTGTGCATCGGTCGTGAAAAGACCGAGCATGACGACATCCACACGAGTGTTCACATCCAACAACAGGTTCCCTGGGAGCGCCTTGTTGCCGAATCGGAACGTACGGATCAGGCTCACGAACAGTTCTTCTGCGTGCCAGGGATGCCACCAACCCATCGAGACGGGAAACAGAATCGTAAAGAGGATCATCTCGGTGTAAGCCAGAACGGCCGGGAGTTCTTGTGGCTCCGCATCGCGGAACGCAAGCAGGATGATCAGGCCCAGCATGATCGCCGGCCTGAGGAACTGGAACAAGGCGAACAGCTTCATCCGCCTGGCTCCGTTATGAAAGCTGAGCAGGACCTTGTTCCATGAAAAGAACAGCAATCCAAGGACCACCTTGCCAAAGGCTTCCCCCACCACCGGACTATCGAACCACCGTCCTGGCAGATCACGGAAGTACCAGGCCGCCGTCATGACGATCACCGAGCTGACCGTACTGATGATCATTGCGGATGTGACCACCGAATGCACAGGCAGCCTTTTTGCGACCCGCTCCGGCACCATGGCCTGGACCGCCAGATGCACCCCGCCGACCGCCAACTGGCTCAGCAGGATGTACGCTGCGTAGACCAGGTTGAACACCCCCAGCGCGGAAGCATCGTAGTGGCGAATGATGACCAGATTGATCAGCACACCGGCCACTGCAGCCAGGCCGAAGGCGATGGCATTGGCTCCAAGGTCGATCGTGAACTTGCGACCGCTCATTCGCTGATGATGGGATGGATCGCATGCACCGTATGACCACGCTTCTCCTCACCGATCAACGTACAGGATCGTTCCAGGAACTCCTCGAACCGGTCGGAGTAGGCCGTCAGCTCCCGGGTCGACAGCACATACGTGATATTCAGGCTGTCGATCAGGAAGGCTTGGACCTGCTCGTTCGTGCGATCCTTGAACAGAAAGGCGGTGCCATTGGCTTGGTACAACTGGTCCGAGCCGGCCCAATAGTAGGTCCCATAATGGTCGGAACGGTAATAGAACACCGGAAGGTTGTTCACCAGGAAACGATCATCCTCTGCTATGCCCAACGACCCGAACCAGGCGTCCAAGTCATCCGGCGCCGTGTTGAGCCGTTCTCCAAGTGGTCCGGAAGAAGTGTCTGGCGAGCGGAAGGTAGGGTCATGTTGTTTCACGCGGATCCGATGATCCATGGCCATGACCAGGCAGAGTGTGTTCAGGGCAACAATGGACGAGAGCATGATCATGCGTTCCCGTCGTGAGTACCCGAAATGGTCAAAGGCCTTGTGGAGGCTTACGAACACCATTATGATGATCAATGGGAACAAGGTGTAGGCATATCGGTAGTTGAAACCACCCATGCCACCAATGATGCTAACGGATAGCAGGATGCAGAGCGAGAGTCCCCGTTCCACCTTGTTGAGATCGGACCAGCGAGCCAATCCCGAGACCAGGATCGGAATGCCCATCCATGCGACCACGCCGACATAGCGATAATTGAAGAACGTTCCGAGGTAACCATTGACCCACATCAAGAGCGGACTGGAGATCCCACGCTCGAATAGCGAGGCGTCGATACCAGTCGGGTCCGAAGGCATCAACCATTGGAAATAGATCACAGGCATCAGTCCCCCGAACATGCCGAGCAGGGTCCAGAAAAGTCGATCGAAGGTCCTTCGCGCCATGGCTCAGAACCAAATGATGTCCTTGAAGATCCAGCCGGTACCCCAGAAGATATCCAACACGTAATGGATGCCGCCTGTCACCAATACCGCAGCGAGCGTGGGAAGGACCAGCCGAGAACGCGTCAAGAGGGCGCCATCCATCAACAAGAAAGCGATCATGATCAACAAGCCCGAGAGAATGGCACCCAGGGAATGAATGAATGCGTGCGCGCCGCAAAGCATCCCGAACAACAACATACGCGAAGGATCGGGTCGCTGAAGCACACTGACAAAGGCGCCTGCCGAAGCAAGGAAGAAGAAGATGCGCATGCTGTCGATGTGGTAGATGACCAGGAGGAATGCGGTGCCGAGCGTGGAACTGAACGCCAGGAGCGCCATGTTCCTGCCCATGGCGCCGATCCTTCCAAGCGCCAGATAGACCAATGTTATCGTCCACCACGCATAGAGCAGCGATCGGCTGCGGACCCACAGGTCCCCATCCGCCCCTATGGATTCGTTGATCGCCTGCTCCCATGTGAACAGAAGCGGAAAGGACAGGCCATGCAGGCCCACGTAATAGAAGCCCGAGGTCGCATCGAATCGATGAGCATCGTACCGGACGGCCATATCGCGCAGGAACACCCGGCCTTGCACGGCGTACTCCAGGATGTCATGGTCCACCAGTGGCTTGTAGTACAGAACCGGAATGGCGACGACCAGGAAGACCAGAGCGCCGAGCCCGTAGCTGATCCCGGACCAGGTCCTCCACCGACCTATTGCTTCATATACGAGCATCCAACAGTGGCCGATAGCTTCAGCACCAGCCAATAGACCCAGTGCCATGAGGGTCACCAACATGGTTGTCAGATAGCCAGCTGAAGGAAGACCCGGTATCAACAGGAAAAGGTAATAGGTGGTCAAGGTGACGAGGAACGGCCCTGAAGCAACCCCGACAAGGATCAGCATCCGCTCGGGCAGCTGCAACAGGCGGTTCCACCTGAGCAACAGTGCCGCTAGGACCCAACCGGCCAGCACATCCGCGATCAGCACGTTCAAGAGGAACGCGCTCATGCGATAGTCTTCGAATGCTCGTATCGGCGGGGCATCGCATTGATCACCTTCACCGCCCGTTCCATGTCCACGCCGATGGTGTCGAAGTACCACTTCATGCTCTCGAAGCGCGGGCGGTTCTCCTCGTCCACCGCCTTCAGCGCCTCTTCGCGACCGATCATACCCTCCCTGATCTGGTTGCTGCGGAAGGTGTCGAATTCGGTGAAGCCGGCAACCGTGTAGTAGATGTAGTTGTAGAATGCCGCCGTGCCGTCGCCGATGCGCCAGGTGCTCTCGGTGTCCGGCGCCCGTTCCCAGATGTACTCCCCGATCAGCGTTCGGCCGATCTCCTCCTCGTTCCACGGCACGAAGTCGAACAGCAGCAGGTACACCTCGCGCGGCTCCATGTAGTAGGCCTTGAAGGCGCTGTAAGTGTCGGGAATGCTCGGGTTGATGTAGGCCGGGTTCACCAGGAAGTTGCGGGCATAGTACAGCGGCATCTTCAGCTTGGCCAGCGTGCTCTGCTTGTCGATCCGCTCCTTCTCGAAGTTGGGCTTGATGCCCGCGAAGCCGGCCTTGAAGTCGGTGTTCTCCAGCTTGTTCTCCATCCAGATGTCGCAGTGGATGCCCGTCTGCCTCCGGATGTTGTTCACGTG
>JAGQVN010000023.1 GCA_020437905.1 Flavobacteriales bacterium | reverse complement strand
TCAATTCCGATGGACAGGTGAAGTACGCGGGGGCGAACAACGACCGGGATGTGGTACTCTCCACGGTCGGTGGATCGGTGCCAACGGCCACCATCAACGGACAGTATCACAATGCCGATCTGAACATGGCCGGGGTGGTGAAGTATGCGGGTGCGACCAACGCTCGCGATGTGATCCTTCAGACCATCGGCGGATCCGTACCCACGGCGGTCCGGACGGCGCAGGTGCCGTTTTGAGTTGGACTGCCTCAGGAGCTCGATCACCGTATTTCTGCCGGATGTCGGAGCATAGCCGAATGCCATCCTGTCGAATGGCTTATTTTAAGGCCATGGGTTTTCCGAAGTGGAGCGATCGGTTGGTCTTGGTGTTGGCTGTCCTGGTCTGGCTTGCCTCAAGCGGCTCGGTCCGTTCGCAGACCTTCGGTCCTCCGCAGGTGATCTTGGACAGCTTGGGAAGTGCGGAACCCTTCTTTGAGGATGCGAACGCGGATGGCATTCCTGACCTGTTCATCCAACGGGACTCCGTTGTGCAGATCCATTTGAATGATGGGACAGGGGTGTTTACGTTGACTGAGCTTGTTCCCATTCCCGATCGGACGTTGAGGAGTGTTGCGGATATGAATGGCGACGGGCACGGCGATCTGTTCCTGCGTCGCAACGACTCCCTGTTCGTTCGCTACTACGGCCTCCTCGATACATCCGAGCATTTCACGGGGAACCGCGTTTCGTTCGGATGGTATTATATCGAGGACTTGGATTCAGATGGTGACGAGGATATCACCTGGAAGGCTGGTATCGACTTCGCGATGATCTTCATTTCGACCAATTGGGGCTTGAACGGATTCGCTGTGGACAGCTTTCCAGTGGTCAATGACGGCGGGGGAACAGTGGTGGGATACTTCCAGCCGTTCGACTGGAACAAGGATTCAGCCGTCGATCTCACTGCGGGTGAAGGGCTTAACGGGAACCTCCTGGTATCGTATTCAGTTAATGGTAGTTACGGCTATCCGTTCATCACATTCCTGGCGGGAGCAGGAGTTGCATCGCGGGGAGTTGTTGCCGATATCGATGCTGATGGAGACCTTGACTACTTTTTGAACAGCGTGTACCGATCGCTTGGGAATGGGGCATACCAGATCGTGGGTATTACTGGCAATTTCCTTGAATACGTCCCATCCCAATTGGACTGTGACCCAGAACTCGAATTGTCAGGTCTCGGTACAAATTATCCGGATCTCTTCCAGTACTACTCTTACAGCGATGCTGGTCTGCAAGAAGTCGAGTATCTCATTGATTCGACATCGTTGGATGACTTCGTACTGTATGCAGTGGTAGACCTGGATCAAAATGGCCTGGATGACTTGGTGAATCGATCAGGGCCGTCGCTAGTGGTTCGGTTCAACACAACTGAGGTGCCTGAAGTAACCATAACTCTGCCGGATACAGTGCTCCTTGATACACAAGCTTATCCCTTGAGCGGTGGTCTGCCACAGGGTGGAGTCTATAGTGGTTCCGGAGTATTTAACGATGTGTTTTATCCAGTGCTACTGGGCGCAGGTTCCCACGAGATCACCTACACGTTTACCGACCCCATTTCTGGTTGTTGGGGCAGCGCGACCGCTGTGATCGATATAGCTACGGGGATCGATGAACAAGGGGTTAGTATGCTTCCGGTGCATCCAGTACCCAGTACCACCGAGGTGGTTGTTACGCTTCCGCAGCAACCTATTGGCCGGTGGAAGGTGACCGATGCATCGGGACGGACATTGCTCTTCGGGGGGGCTGATGGAGGAACGCCGAATACCCTGAGGATCGATCTCTCCCCGTTCTCACCCGGCGTTTACTGGCTGGTTCTGGATCTAGGCACAGGCGGAAAGGCCATGGCCCGAATGCTCCATATCGGAGATCAATAGACGACGAAGGTCCGGGCTGAGCGCCCTTTTGAACGATCGGTGACCGAGAGGACATACGATCCCTTGGCAAGATCATGGGTGGATATGGTCACCTCACTGGCACCCCCAAGCTCAGATCGTTCAATACATGCGCCCGTTGAACTGATAAGTTCATACGAGCCTGCAACTGGAGCGGGGAACTGGGCGTGTATGGATTGTCCGGTAACATCATTGAACAATTGGAAGTTCCATGCGCTATGATCAACGACAATCTGACTTTCGGGACGGTGAAGGAGGTCGACGACGAATGAGCGAACCCCATTCGGATCGTTCGGGTCGCTGACGACCCCGGTCCGGGCCACCCATGTTGCAGGTGCGGTGATGGGACCGTTGAGGTCCATCTGTAACGCGGAAGCTGGTACGGTATCCACCACCGTCCAGGTCGTTTGGAGCGGGTCGCGTTGAAGGACGAGCGTCTGCCATCCCAGGAAGATGTCATGCACATTGGCCAGGAGCAGGTTCTCTTTCGTGCTCCAACCCCTCAAACTTCTTCCCATGGTCATCGTGTCCAATCCGAGGAGGTCCGGTTCAAGCAGCGTCATGGTCGAACTGGCCCATTCTCCGTAGCCTACTCGGCAGGTCTTGCACCCTGGGTCCAGGTCCGCTTGAAATCGATCGTCTTCGTCGCGATCCATGGAGTCCAGCGGGAAACTGAGGTAATAGGTCGAACGATCCACGATCAGACCTTCCTCAAGCAGTACCAGGTCGTAGCGACCAACTTCGTGATGCGCCAATCCAAGGCCATTGGTCCAAGGGTCGATGACATAAACCGAATCGATCGTGGCGTCGAACCAATGTCCGTCCGGCATCCAGGGCATTCCGATCGGACCGTTCCGAGCGTATCGGTGAAGCATTCCACAGCTATAGGAAGCGGAGACCCCGGAGAAAGGCGAGGCAATAAGGAGATGTTGATCCAGAAGCGAAAGACTCCACCCGAATGCCTGCATGAACGGGAGCCCGATCTCATCGGGGTCAGGCTGAAGAAGCTGTTCGAACTCCGCCGAGCCATTCGATACCGAGTAGACGAAAACGGCTCCGGATCCCAGCGGATGTTCCCGACCAGGAGCTCCGACGAACAACTCATCCCCATGCAGGCGCACCACATGTCCGAACCGATCACCAGCCGCACCGGATGGTGGGCTCAGACTATCGGTCATTAGGACAGGGGATATGGGGTCGTTCAGTTGCAGGGAGCGCAGCTCGACCGCACCAGGCAGCGCATTGGGACCTCTGCCACCACGGATCCCTATGGCGAGCGTTTGATCCTTCAGGTCGATCGCATACCCATAGCCTGGCCGGGGATCCGTCCATTCCACCAAGAGGCCCCAGTGCATGGCTCCTCCTGTGTTCTCGGTGTAGATCTTGATGCTTCCGCCGTGGTCCGAGCTTCTGGAAACAACCAGTACGTCCCCTTCCAGGTCGATCGCGAGGTGATCTGTTGCCATGGTATCCTCGAAGGCGACCAAGGTGCTATGCAACTGCAGGACCTGGCCGAGCGACCCGGTCGCACCGAACAACCAGAATATGGCTAGGTAAAAGGGATTATTCATTGGTGAGCACCCAGATTCACGACCGAACGAACAAGAACAGGTTCCCCCAGCTCGTTCTCGATACGCACATGGAACAGACCGGCCTCCGGCAGGCTAAGGGTCCCGGTGTTCCCGAACAGATCCATCCGTGAGACGGCCTTGCCCTGAACGTCGAAGGCGGTCACTCGCAAAAGCGAATTCAGGGATCGGTCCGATCGGATATGCAATCCGCCATGGCAGGGATTCGGATAGATATCGATCCGATCCGGTTCAGCGCGTTCAGCGAGATCGGTGGTCAGGTCGGAATAAATGCGCATCAGACCTCTGTCCAATGCTCCATGCCTCGGGGCACCGACGGCAAGCCGTCCTTGGTCCACAGCCAATGCGTAGGCGAACCGATCGCCGGGTTCACCGGTCGTCGGGGTCAATGTGCTAGGCCAAGGAATGGGCTGGCCGCTCCAAGAAAAGCACTTCAAGAAGCCCTGTTCCGCGTTCGTTCCTCCCGGTGCACCTATGAAGAGGTACTGGTCATCCGCAGCAAAGGAATTCCCGTAGTGGTCCTCTGCATTGATGGAAGCGTCGGGTGGTCCGAGCTGATCTAGTGGGATCACTTGTCCGAGCTTGGCACTTAGCACGAGCGTCTGAAAGCCTGATGGTCCATTTCCGACGGCCACTGAACCTCGACCGACCGAAAAACCGGCAAGTCTGAAACCATCAAGCACTTCGCCGAACGCGGGCAACGATTGAAGAAAATCCAGATCCCAGGCCGAATAGGGCGTGTTGTAGGGCATTCGTTCAATGGTATCCAATTCGAATGCGTGTATCGTCCCCGACTGTTCCGGTCGCGAATCCCAGATCTCCCGGAGCGTCAGGACCGGACGTGTGCCCATACCGGTGGGACCATGTCTGGTCAGGCGTTCGAAACACCAAGGAACGCCCGTTGAGGAGTAGAATACGGCGATCCCTCCGCTGGTGACGTTCAACCCTGAAGTGACCGGAGCATGGCCCGGAATGCCGACGACCAAGAGGCTCCTTTGGATATTGTTCTTCAGTTGACCACTGACCGGGTCGGGAGGCAAGCCCAGATGCTCCGGGCCGATCGAGAAATGCGTCCCGAACCGTGATCCACCGACCAACCCGGGAAGGAACAAGCGCTGAACGAAACCCCAATTGTTCGTCCCTCCCGCATCCTTTCCGAAGACATAGATCGCACCGGATGGTATCCCGGCATTGCGATCATACGGGGCCGAGACCAGGCACATGTCCTCATGCATGAGCATGAAGGTGCCGAGTTCAGCGCCAGGTGAAAGCCCCGGGGCCTCCAGCTTCTTGATCAAACCCCATTGGTTCGCACCGCCTTCGTTCCGCTCGAACAGATAGACCGCACCACTACCGGGAGCTACATCATCGGTGCGTGGTGCACCGACCAATAAGTGATCGCCGGACAAGGCCACCGCGTTCCCAAAACGTCCTCCGTCGGTTACGTCCGCTGGAGGTTCGATGATCAGCTCCGCGATGTTCGCCTGTCCGCAGATCGCAGAGGCCAGCAAGGAACCAGCCATCAACAGGCAACCGCACCTGTACCCAACAGGACGGTATGCGCTACACGAATTCACTGAGCGATCAGTTTCATGCGCACCAACCACTGACCGCTCCGGTCCCTGATCAATGCCGAGTAGACCCCTGTCGATCCTTCGGGCCAAGGCACTTCGCAGGTCACCGATCGTTCGTGCAAGCGGATCGCTCGGACCAATTGTCCCTGGGCATCGTAGATCTCCATGCTTGAAGCACCTTCCGGTATGCCTATGAGGCGGAAGTTGGTCGTGAACGGATTGGGAAAGACGTGCATCCCGGATACATCCAAGGAAACCACTCCAGCAGGGGAAAGCCGGTAGGAACGAGCCATGCCCGTATTGAAGTCCTGTGCGTTGTTCCAGGGTGCTGCTGCCACGAAACCAAGGCCACCGGTGCGCACGGAGTTGCCGAACCGTTCGAAAGGTTCGTTCCCTTCAATGACCTGAGCGAGCGACCAGGTGTGCTGACCGGTCATGGTATGGATATGGACCGAACCCTTTCCTGAAAGGTCCTTGGGAGTGCCCACCAGGATGGTTACGCCGCTGATCTCCAGCGAACGACCGAACTCCATGTTGTTCCGGGGTGCCGGGGGCAAGATCGCATCCAGCTCGCCCCAATTCTCGACACCGCCGTGGTCACGTCCCAACACATAGACCTGCCCGGCGGTGGAATCGGACACCACTTTGCGGATGGCGCTGACAGCGGCCAGCCCATCCCTGGTCCGAAGGCTGAACCCGAAGCGATCCCCGGTGCTCCCATCGGAGGGAAGGACTTTCTTCACCAAGCCCCATTCATCATTCCCACCGAGATCACGGCGATGGACATAGGCAGCACCAGCGTCCATGCCGAGCTCTGCGTCACCGGGTGCACCGATCAGCAGCACCTCATCCTGCAGGTCGAGCGCACTGCCGAAGAGTTGCACAGAGCCCATGTCCTGGATCGGTTCGAGGATCGTGCGGATCGGCTGAAGTCCGCCTGACAGATCATAGATCAGCACACATTCCCGCTCGTCGATCCGGCCACCGCCCACGGCGACCAGTTCCCCGGACATGCTGATGCTGGAACCGAAGGTTCCACCGTTCACTGAGGCTGGTTGCACCAATTGTCCCAGATAGGGCCAGCTGTTGTCACCAGTGCGTTGGAAGACCAACAGCGGACAGGCTCCGGTGCAATCGGATCGCTCGCTGGCCACGACCTTATCCTGACCAATGGCGTGGAACCAACCGAACCTGGAACCAGGGGATGGGCTCAGTGCCGTGATATACCCATCGCTGGCCCAGATGGAACTCTGAGCGTCCCAGCGATACGCATGCAGCGCGCCTGCATTGAACTGAGATCCCGGGCTGGCCATGGGGTCCGAGATGAGCAATCGATCCCCGTCCGTATCCATTCCCCAGGCGAACTGGTCGGAAGTGGGAAGGCCCGGTTCAAGGACCTGGTCCAGGATATAGGCTTCCTGGCCGAAGGTCTCGGATATCCCAGCGACCTGAATAAGACCCATGGCAAGCACCAACCATGGCCTAAAGACCGATCCAGGACCGAAAAGTAGGATCGCTCTTCTCGCAGATCGCATCATTGTTAGTTGCATGGACTTCACCGGAAAGATACTGGACAATGGGTGTTAATATTGATACGGTCACTTTGCGCCGTCGTACGGGCCTGCACAACGGATCCGGAAACCTGGTGAAATCCGAATCCATGATCTGAAATGGGTCGATGCAAACGGTTGACGCCCGTGCAGTCAAGTCTGCGCATTGAAGGCAGTGGAAAGCAAGGACCATCGATCCGGACCAGTTGATCGCTCGGTCCGCCCAGTTGCGCGATCGGGTTTGTTCGGGAAGAGCTGCTCAACCAGCTTGCGCAAAATGAACCGCCATGGAACAGGGAAACCTCGCCACGATCTCGATCCTCGCATTGTTATTCACCGCTCAGATCGGCACCAGTAAAGCACAGTTCTCCGACACGGCCATCGTCTTCTGCGTGACCTGCGACTTCCCGCGCTTTGTCGAGATGGACCAACAGCCCGGGTCGGACCTGCTGGTGGAACAAAGTGATTCCGTGTTCTACGCCCCGAACGATGGCACCGGGAATTTCCTGGCGCCGGTGTTCGTGACCACCAAACCACCAGGTTCGGCTGTGGTCGTGGTGGAGGACGTGGACAACGACCAGGACATGGACCTGATCATTGGGCATCAGAGCATGCTCTATCTGTTGCGCCACGATCAGAACAGCTACCAGGCGGTCCTGCTCGATACCGCGTTCTACTACAATTCTCTGTACAGCTATTCCGGCTCCATGCGCAATGGCGTGGTGCTTTCGGCCTACGTGGATGAGGATGCGCATAAGGACATCCAGCTTCGTTCGCTCCAGTACGATCAATTCGTGCATTATCGGAACCTGGGGAACGGGACCTATGAAAAGCATGTGGATACGATCCCAGGTCCGTCACCGGAGGCCGAAGTGGTCACCTACGACTGGGATGGTGACGGGTACAAGGACCTGATCTCGGGCGACATGTACGCATCCTTCGGTTCCGCGAACGGGGTGTGGAACACTCCCTGGGTGGAACTGTACCAGGGTAATGGTGCTTCGCGCTGGCTGGTGGCGGACATGGACCACAACGGCTACGAGGACCTGATCGGCAGCTGGCGCTGGTACATGCGTGATGTGGATTCCCTGCGTGTGGAACACAACGAACAGAGCAATGGGGTCGCCTTCCGGATCGCAGCCGACCTGGATTGCGATGCCGACCTGGAGACCTTCAACTGGAACGCCACCGCCGGATGGGTCTACATGTCCATGGAGGACCTGCGCGACGACACGCTGCAGACCCCGTACGTGCTCAACCTCAGCAACCCGTATGTGCAGTGGATCGAACTGGATATGGGTGATGTGAACGGGGATGGCTACTTCGACATCGTCTATGCGCCGGAGATCAATTGGCTGCCCGGTGATACCGTACTTGTGCGCTACAACACAGCGGGCGTGGGCCCACAGGTCAGCCTGGACCTGCCGTTCACCACCGTCCAACCCGGTGCAGTGATCGCCTTGAGCGGCGGGCTGCCGCTGGGTGGAAGCTATTCCGGACCGGGCGTGGTCAACGACACGCTGTTCGCAGACCTTGCCGGGCCCGGTCCGATCACGATCAGCTATACGGTCGTGGACACGAACGGCTGTGTGGGCAGGGCGATCGATGCGGTGGACCTCGTGACCGGACTCGGAACGAACGCGCTGATCGAAGCGCGTGTCTATCCGAACCCCGCACAGGACGAGCTGTTCATTCGATCGGGAAAAGCGTTCTGTGGCAGCTTCCAACTGCTTACCGGGACCGGTCGTCTGGTCGATCAGGGTCGGCTTTGCAGCCAGGCTGGACAGCTCACACGCCTCGATCTCAGCACCGTTGCTTCAGGCGTCTACCTGCTTCGGATCACCGAACCTGGGAAAGGGGAGGGCGCGTACCGGGTCATGGTCCAGTGATCGTCCGGGTAGCGTTCAACGCAACACCGTCACATGTCCCATGTACACGGAGTGTTCATCGCCAGTACCCAGGACCCGTGCGCTCCAGACGTAGGTGCCCTCCACCACCGGCTGACCACCGATGGTCCCGTCCCAGAGCACATCCAGGCTCGCCCCTTCGAAGACCAGCGAGCCCCAGCGGTCGTGGATGGACCAGGTGACCTCTCCACTGCCACAGCGGAACTGCGGACCGACCGTGTCGTTGATGCCATCACCGTTCGGAGTGAATGCGTTCGGCAGGAAGGGGATGCAGGGGCATAGGTCCCGGCGAACATCCACCTGAGCGGTCGTGCTTCCGCAGGCATTGGTGGCGGTGACCGTCCACAGGGTGGCCGTGGAGATCGTGCGGATGGCATTGGTGTCACCGTCCATCCACAGGATGCTTGCACCGGGGACCGTGGCATCGACCTCCACCGAACCACCCGGGCAGATCGCCAAGCGTTCCGGCAGATCGAACCGGGGAGGTCCTCCACCGCTTACGACGATCGTGTCCGAGATCGAGCAGGCGCCGAGCATTACCGTGACCCAGTACGTGCCGGGCTGGCTCACCGCCAGGGTGGGGCCGGTGCCGCCGTCGCTCCACAGGTAACTGGCACCTGGCGTGGTGGCATCAAGCAGAAGCGCATTGTTCGAACAGAGCAGCGTGTCCGGCCCCAGGTCGAGCTCGAGGGGGATCGCTTCCACCGAGACATCGTCGACGAGCAGGTACGCGCTCGTGGTGTACCACGTGCCGGTGTGGATCAGCTGCGTTTGCGTGTTCGCATCGTTGCGGAAGTTGCCGATGGTCAGGTAGCGTTCACCCCCGGTGGCGTCGTAGATACCCGAGATCAATGTCCATCCGAGCGTGTCGGTGATCAGTGCTCCCGCGGTATGGTCGATGTGCGGAGGGACCGGCAACACCTGGCCATTGTTCGCGGTGAGCGGTGCCGCGGACAGGTGCGCGCCGAAGCCATCGCAGGCATACGGTTGGTCATTGGGCATGTTCACATACATGGACACCCGATAACAGGTGCCGGCCTGCAGCGGTGCGCTCAACTGCACCTGCGCGTACTCCCGCATGTTCGCGATGTCCGTCCGCCAAGTGTACAGCCCTGCGTAGCCCTGCCCGGTCCGTGCGTACTGGAAGCCACCGGTGGTGTTGTTCGGGACCGAGACATACGAACTGAGCGGGGCGCAGCCATGGTAGAGCTCGGGTGTTCCCAGCGTGGGGTTGGTCCACGGCGCGGCGCGGTCCAGCTGGCTGGCAAAGGAAGGACAGCTGGAGACCTGTTCGAAGCTCGGGTTCGGCACCAGGTTCTGCGCGTGCAGCGCCGTGCCCAAGAGCATCGCGACCCAGGTGAAGGTCCGTGGCATGTTCAAATGACGTGCATTCCGATCCATTCGTTGACCGGAGCGAAGTGGAAAGTGACGATCGGGTCTATCCAGGCCGAACCGGGATGTTCGGTACAAGGAACGGTCATACAGGTGTACGCCTGATACTGCGGTCAGTGCTTCAGCATTCGCTTGGCGGTGATCACCTCGATCGCTTCCGGACCGCAATTGCAGACCAGGTCGATGATGCTCAGGCCCGCCTGAAAGCCATGCCGGGCTGAAAAGACCTGCGGGTAGGAGGGACTCTGAAGTTCTGGTGGGACCGGACGCTTCGGGTGTATGGTAGTCCGATAGTCGGTAGTCGGTAGCCGAGAGTCGGTTCCGATCCTTTCCTGACTTCCGACTTCCGACTCCGCACTTAGGACTTCCGACTCCGGACTTGCGACTTCCACGTACTGCTCCGACACCTCCACCTCGGTCTTCAGTCCCAGCCACGCCATGCCAAGGCGCATGGTCGCGAGGTCCAGGTCGACCAGTCGCTCGTATCGGCGCGTGATCACTTCTTCGATCGCATCGAGGTAGTGGATCGACCACGGCGCGCTGCCATAAGCGGTCCGGACGGCATGCAGGTGCTGCTGTGGCCAGGTCTCCGC
>JAGQVN010000246.1 GCA_020437905.1 Flavobacteriales bacterium | reverse complement strand
GCCTTGCCTTCAAGGTGGGTACGAACAACACATCGTTCGGCAACAGGTAATAGTACTCGGAACTCAGCACGTCCGTGGAGGAAAGATCCAAGTACAAGGCCTGCACCCCGCGGTCGCTCTGGCGCATCAACGTAACACGTTCCTTGTCCGCAAATTCCCGGGCCCCTCCGGCAAGAGCAAGCGCCTCGAATATGGTGATCTGATTGTTGTAAACGATGTAGGAGCCGGGAGCCCCTACCTCTCCGAGTACACTTACCCGATAGCTCACCAGTTTGAGGACGACCGTGGCGTTGGTGAAATACTCGTTGATCTTGCGCTGGACCAGGTCCTGCGCTTCTTCCACGGTAAGGCCCTGAAGTTTGACCTTGCCGATGGTGGGTAACTCGATGTTGCCGTTCTTGTTGACCGAGAAGCCGTTCACGTACAACGATGCGTCGTTCACTCCGATCCCTCCGTTCGTGTTCTCCACGTTGAAGAACTTGTTGGTCTGGTCATCAATGCCGATGACCCGGATGGACAGGACATCATTCACCTGAATGCGGTACTCGAACTTGCGATTCTCGAATAACTTACTGGAACCATTGCTCAATGATGGATCCGTGAGCATGTTGATGTCCCTGCGCGCAATGCACGAGGATAAAAGGGCCATGATCATCAAGGCTCCCCACAACCACTTCTTCGATCGCATCCGCGTCATCCCTACTGTTATTACCACCAAGTGTTCACGTCAGGCCATCGAACAGACGCCCGCACACACGACCCCGAGCAGCAAGGCCAAAGATACGCGGCTGGTCCATAGAAGGTTGCGGATCCGACCGACCGTTGTGGGCAGGAGGTGGCGGTTCGGAACGAACAAGGCCCGGACCGTTGGTCCGGGCCTTGAAGTAGCCCGTAGGGGAATCGAACCCCTGTTTCATCCGTGAAAGGGACGCGTCCTAACCCCTAGACGAACGGGCCATCCCAGTCCTGAGCTTGCGCAAAGGGAGCGCAAAAATACGAAGGCTTTGCGATCCCACAAGCTATCCGGACACCTCGCCGGTATCCACCTGGAACTGAAAGCCCAGGCGTTTTCCAGTACTGGGCTGCATGTTCGCGCTGAACTCGTTCATCTCCATGACGGTCACTTGGTCCACGCGGTCGTACGGCGGTGCCAGCAGATCGAAGTCGATCACGTAACCGAGCACCGACCACAGCGCATGCTCCAGTCGGCACTTATCCAATGTCGCATTCGCCAGATCGTTGAACAGGAACCCAAGCTGACGCTTGCCCTGCATGAAGAAATGACCCTCCTTGTTCACGAACAGCCTGGAGACCAAATAACCCAGGTCCCTCTCGCGCTTGTATTTGAAAGAGTCGTTCAGGAAGTTGTACATGTTGATGACGCCGAAATAGCCTCGCGAAGGATCTTCCTCCAGGTAACTTCCCTTCCAAAGGCTGTGGCTATCGTCCAACAGGAATATGTTCGTGTGCATCTGGAAGATGATGATATCCCCTGCGATCCTCACCTCGCACGCCAATTCACCCCTGTCCGTATAGGTTATCGGTACCCGATCATCACGTTGAGCCATCTCCTGCTGCAGGTCCCCGGTCATTTCCTGCAGCAGTTCCTTCACAAGTGCGAACGTCTCCTTGATCCGCGCATAGATGTCCTGCTTCAACACCGAGCGCGTACTGAGCAGCTCCACCACCTGATCCCTTGGACGCTGTTCCATGGATTTCGTCAATAGGCCCGGGCGAATACCACCCGTTGGGCGCTTGGCGCACCCGTGACCATGCATTTCCCGGGCTTGGCACCACCCTCCATCGGGATGCAGCGTATCGTGGCCTTGGTCTCCTCCTTTATCCGATCCTCCGTGGCTTGTGTTCCGTCCCAATGGGCCAGAACGAACCCTCCCTTCTCGATCGCTTCCTTGAACTCCGCGTAAGAATCCACCGCATGGGTCTTGTCCTCCCGGTGCTGCAGCGCTTTCTGATATAGGTTGTCCTGGATGGCCTCCAGCAGGTGTTCCACCTTTTCAGCGATCCCCTGGGCCTGCATGACGCTCTTTTCCAGTGTATCTCGTCGAGCAACCTCCACCGTACCGTTCTCCATGTCCCTGGGACCGACCGCGATCCGCACCGGATAGCCCTTGAACTCGTATTCCGCGAACTTCCAGCCCGGTTTCTTCTTGTCGTCGTTGTCGTATTTCACAGAGACCCCCCTGTCCTTCAGCGCCTTGACGATCGGCGCTACATATGCATCGATCGCCTGTAATTGTTCGCCGTTCTTCGCAATGGGTACAATGGCCACTTGCACGGGGGCCAGACGCGGAGGAAGGACGAGACCCTGGTCATCACTATGGGTCATTATCAGGGCACCCATAAGCCTGGTGCTGACACCCCAACTCGTGGCCCATACATGTTCCTGAACGTTCTCCTTGTTCGTGAACAGGACATCGAAGGCCTTGGCGAAATTCTGACCGAGGAAATGGGAAGTGCCGGCTTGTAGTGCTTTTCCATCCTGCATCAAAGCCTCTATGCAATAGGTCTCCACGGCACCGGCAAAACGTTCACCGGGGGTTTTCCGCCCCTTGATCACCGGGATCGCCAGCCATTCCTCGGCAAATCGAGCATAGACGTCGAGCATACGCAGCGTTTCCTCCTCCGCTTCCGCTTTGGTGGCGTGGGCTGTGTGCCCCTCCTGCCAAAGAAACTCCGAGGTACGCAGGAAGAGACGCGTACGCATCTCCCAACGCACGACGTTGGCCCATTGGTTCACCAGCAGCGGCAGGTCTCGATAGCTCTTGATCCAGTTCCTGTATGTATTCCAGATGATGGTCTCACTGGTCGGACGAACGATGAGCTCTTCTTCCAACCGAGCTTCAGGGTCCACTATGATGCCCTTGTCCGGATCGCTCTTCAGTCGATAGTGCGTCACCACAGCGCACTCCTTGGCAAAGCCTTCCACGTGGCTGGCCTCCTTCGCGAAGTAGCTCCGCGGGATGAAGAGGGGGAAGTAGGCATTGACGTGCCCTGTAGCCTTGAACATGTCGTCCAGCGCACGTTGCACCTTCTCCCAGATCGCGAATCCATGAGGTTTTATCACCATGCACCCTCTGACCTCGGAGTGTTCGGCCAGATCCGCCTTCAGGACCAGGTCGTTATACCACTTGGCATAGTCCTGCTCGCGTTTCGTCAATTGTTCGCTCACTTTGCCCGTGTGATCGGTATTATTTTTGATGGGATCGCAGTGTGCGAAAGTAAACAACTAACCTGCCCTGCCGGGCGTTATGGGAGCAAGCATGAAGAAGACACGAACCGGATCGGAGACCCTAGTAGTCACGTGTTCCTTGCTGGTCCTCACGGCATGCTCCGGTTCGCGGACAGCCTCGTATGCACCGGACGACGTGTACGGCATCGAAAGGGGTGAGTTGGCCTTGACCGGTGCAGGTTCGGATGAAGATCTGGATCGTACGACCAATACAGAGGACTATTACGATGCCGGGGAGGCCGAAGCGTATCGCGTGGACAAGAACTATTATGACGTGACCTATAATGACCCGCAGTATTTCAATTATGGGCGGTTCGGGTTCAATGCGGGCATCAGCACCTGGGGCAGCGGGATGGGTGTCGGATATCAATGGGGCTCACCAGGCTTTTATGACCCGTATTGGAACAACAGTTATATGTCCGGGTATGGAGCTTGGGGCTCTCCCTACTATGGTATGGGCTGGGGTTCCGGTTTCGGCATGGGCTGGAGCGTAGGAATGGGCATGGGCTCATGGAACGCTTGGAACCCGGGATGGTATGGAGGATATGGACCTTATTACGGACCGTGGGGCAATTGCTTCTCGTGCTATCAGCCTGTGGTGATCGGTGACGGCTTCGGGAACACACCGATCGTCCGCCATCGGACCGGCTTCAACAATGCTCCGAATGGAGGGCAGGGACAGGTGTACATGCCACCCTATGATCCGGCCGGTCTACTACCCGACCGCAGGCAGTTATCGCGGTCCGGTTCATACGAACATCAGGCTGTTCAACGACAACGTTCCTCCGGGATGAACACGGGTGAGCGACCTGGTTCGGTCCCGTCCCAGAGCTTCGACCGCGGAAGCCGATCAAGTGGATCCTTCGGTGGCGGGTCCATGCCATCCCGTAGCGCTCCCATGGGGGGTGGCGGTGGTCGATCCATCAGCGGTGGCAGACGATAGCGGATGTCAGCCTCCGTGAAGCTCATGACGGAACGGCGGATCGGAGCCGTTCTGATGGTGTTTTGTCCCATACTGCTGGCAGCCCAGTCCGAGGAGGATGCCTTGCGGATCAATACTGCCAGGCATTCGGGCAGCGCCAGGAGCAGTGCCATGGCCGGGTCCTTCGGAGCGTTGGGGGCGGATGCTGGCGCGGCGTGGGTGAACCCGGGTGCCATGGCGATCTATTCCACCAGTGAGTTCTTTGCCACGCCCGGTTTCGAATGGAACGATGCCAACACGAGTTTCTATGGTACCGGTGCCGAGGCGCTGGAGCAACAGGTCCATTTCAACAACCTAGGCATGGTGATCAGCAGGCCCACGGCCAAGGCAGAAAGCAGATGGCGCAGCGCTTCCTTTGGTCTGGTCTTCGATCGGACCAACAGTCACAACTGGGAGATCACCGCCGATGGCGCGGAGGTGAACAGCACATTCGTTCAGCAGTTCGCGAATGAAGCGCAAGGGACCTTGCCGGAAGCACTGCCTGACCTTTTCCCCTTCACCTCGTTCCTGGCCTTCGAGACCTTCGCCTTGGATACGCTGGGAGGCCCGGCGAACTATGTGATCTGGGATGATATTTCATCCTCCGGACCGACCTCCCAACGTCACACCCGATCTTCCTCGGGGTCCAATTCGACCACGTCCTTTTTTTATTCGGCGAACTACCTGGACAAGTTGTACATCGGAGCCTCGCTCGGCGTTTCCAGTTCCAGGTTCGAACGTCGCACTGTACTGAGCGAAACGACACTTGACCAAAGCGTCGATCTGAAGGACGTTACGTACGAAGAGGTATTGACCAGCCGAGGAAGTGGTTTTGAAATGAAGTTGGGCGCGGTATACCGGTTCAGCGACGGGATAAGGGCGGGTCTTGCCGTGCATAGTCCTTCGCTCTATACCATCGATGAAGCGTATGTCACGGAAATGACCACTGCCTTTCGTGCTGGCGATGGCTATCGGGCGACTTCGCCCGATGGGATCTTCAAATACCGCTTGAACGGGACCTGGCGGGCCATTGGTTCGGTAGCGGCCATCGTAGGAAAGCGGGGAGCCATCAACGTGGATTACGAATTCTCGGATCCTAGCACGATGAGACTTCGACGCAGTGCTTCAGTAGTGGACGACTACGATTTCAGCCGTGAGAACCAACGGATCAGCAGCGTATTCCGAACGAACCATTCACTGCGCATCGGCGGTGAAGTGCGTGCAGGCAGGCTGTACGTAAGAGCGGGCTGGGGCTTCTGGGGAGACCCTTATGACCGTGCTGATACGCGAAGCGGAGAGGACATGCAGCGGTATGCTTTCGGTGTCGGATATCGGACGTCCAAGATCTCGGTCGACTTGGGCATCAGCATGGATCGTTGGAGCGTGGCGAATTACCCGTACGACCCTGCCTTGGTGGCGCCCATCGTATCGGACTTGACCACGACACGGTCATTGATCAGCGTGGCTTACCGTCCTTAAAGGAAACGGCCACCCTGAGGGCGGCCGTTCGTTGCCATTCCGATCCGTGGAACCTTACTCTGCGCCCTCCACACTCTGGACGATCTGCTCATCAACGAGGATGCGCCCACAGTGCTCACAGATGATGAGCTTTTTATGGCTGGCAATATCCAGTTGACGTTGGGGAGGGATCGCATTGAAGCAGCCACCACACGAACCCCGCTCCACCGGTACGACCGCAAGACCGTTCCGGGCATTGCTCCGGATCCGCTTGTAGGCCACCAACAACCGTTCTTCCACTTTCGCTGCGACCTGATCGACCTTCTTCTGTAAAGCTTTCTCCTCCTTTTCGGTCTCGGCTATGATCGCATCGAGCTCCTTCCTCTTGTGGTCAAGGTCCTTCTTACGGTCCTTGCAAAGTGAGTTCGACGAACCCACCACCTCGCTCTTGGCATCGATCAATGCCTTGGTCTCCTTGATCCGCTTTTCGGCCAATTGGATCTCCAAGGTCTGGAACTCGATCTCTTTGCTCAGCGAATCGTATTCCCGGTTGTTCCGGACCTTGGCTTGTTGCGCCTCATACTTCTTGATCTGGGCCTTGGCGTCCTTGATCAGGTTCTGCCTGTCACTGACACTTGTCTCCAGTTCGGCAAGTTCCTCCTGCAGCTTGGACAGACGTGTCTCCAAGCCGGCCACCTCGTCCTCCAGGTCCTGCACCTCCAAGGGCAGTTCACCCCGCTGGGTCTGGATCTTATCCACCTGGGAATCAAGCGACTGCAATCGATAAAGATCGATCAGCTTGTCGGCAATGGTCGAATCACTGCGCGTCGTTTTGGTGCTTGCACGGGTCGCGGCGCCGTTCTTTCCGGTGGCCTTTGGTGACTTGGCCGCGGTCTTCAAATCGGTCTTCGCCATGTTCAGGAATAGTGGATGGGGTCGGTGACGGTTTCCGTCAAACGGACCGCAAATGTAGGGAATTTTTCCCCCAAGAGACGCTGGATCAGGGTCATGGTGAACTGTTCACTTCCGTAGTGCCCCACATCGACCAAAAGCAACCGGCCATCGGCCTCAAAGAAGTCATGGTATTTCAGGTCGCCGGTAACGAATGCGTCCACCTTCTCGGCTTTGGCTTTGGACAGGAGGAAGGCACCAGAGCCGCCGCAGAGGGCGACCCTGCGAATGGGCCTGTTCGGCATTGGACCGTGTCGCAACCAAGGGATCCCAAGCCGATCCTTCAACAAGGCCAGGAACGCGACCGGATCGACAGGTTCAGGGAATTCACCGATCAAGCCGCTCCCGATCTGCGGATGACCGATGAGCACGGGATGGATGAAATGAGCGACCTCTTCATACGGATGTGCCTCCATCATGGCCCTGAGCAGGGACCTTTCGATCATCGTGGGGTAGATCACTTCCAACCGCACCTCTGCCTCATCATGTCGCTCGCCGATTACACCAACAAAGGGCTCGCTTCCCGCTCCAGCCCGGAACGTTCCGGTGCCATCGACCCCGAAGCTGCATTCGTCATACCTGCCCAACTGACCGGCCCCGCTCTGGAACAAAGCGTTCCGCACGGGCTCGACGTGATCCCGCGGAACGAACACGACCAGTTTGCGCAATTGATCCGGCCTGGTCTCGAGAACGTGAGCGGGGCTCAAGCCAATTCGCTGCGCCAATTCACCGTTCACACCCCAAGCCACGTTGTCCAGGTTGGTGTGGACCGCCATCACCGCGATGTCCTGACGAATGGCCTTGATGACCATGCGCTGAACGGGATCACTGCCCACCAGTCGTTTCAACCCCTTGAAGATCAACGGGTGGTGCGCAATGATCAAGCCGCATCCATGCGTTATCGCTTCCTCGATAACCCCCTCCGTGACGTCCAGGCAGACCAATGCTCCCGAAACCTCGCCATCGGGGTCCCCCACCAAGAGCCCGACATTGTCGTAAGATTCCTGAAGCATGGCTGGAGCAGACCTTTCCAACACCTCAACGATCGCTGATATCCGCATATTTGGGTCCTAATGACGCCGGCAAATTAGGATACGTGCGTTGGTCCCACCTCATTACCCGTCCATTGGGCACCATCATCGGCTTGGTGCTTCGAGCGCGACACTGGTGCTATGACCGGGGGGTCCTGTCAACCCAAGTCCCGAACGTACCGACCATTGCCATCGGGAACCTGTCGCTGGGCGGGACCGGCAAGACCCCGCATGTGGAGCTGGTGGTCCGCATCCTCCTGAACCACCGGGTACATCCGATAGCGACACTGAGCCGAGGATACGGAAGGATGACAAAGGGTTTTCGGGAGGTCCGCCCAGAGGACGCTGCACACGCTGTTGGTGATGAACCATTGCAGTTGAAACTGGCCCATCCAGCGCTTCACGTATTCGTGGGTGCGGATCGCGCAGATGCCGTCCAACAGATCGTGACCTTGGTCCCTGGAACGAGGATCGTGATCCTGGACGACGCCCTGCAACATCGACGGATAACGGCGGGTTTGAGCGTTCTCCTGACCACCTACGCCAAGCCTTACTGTTCCGACCAGATCCTTCCGGAAGGCACCCTGAGGGATAT
>JAGQVN010000245.1 GCA_020437905.1 Flavobacteriales bacterium | reverse complement strand
TCGTTGGGGATCAGGCCGGTGCTACCGCCGGAACAGACACCGCACTGGTCGATGCTGGCCGTACCGTTGATCTCACCGTTGCAGTCGGTGCAGCTCTCGTTGGGGATCAGGCCGGTGTTACCGCCTGAGCATACACCACACTGGGCGATGCTCGCAGTACCGTTGGGGTCACCGTTGCAATCCACGCCAACCGGCGTGCCTTCGCACACACAGTTCGTGCTCCAGGTGTCGTTCTCGGTCAACGGATCGTTGTCGTTACAGGGTTGGCCAGGTGTATCCGGACCATTGGGAACACCCTCGCAGTCGGCGCAGCTCTCGTTCGGGATCAGTCCCGTGCTACCGCCGGAGCAGACACCGCACTGGTCGACGCTGGCCGTACCGTTGATCTCGCCGTTGCAGTCCGTGCAGCTCTCGTTGGGGATCAGGCCGGTGTTGCCACCGGAGCACACACCGCACTGGTCGATGCTGGCGGTACCGTTGATCTCGCCGTTGCAGTCCACCGGTTCGCCCAGGCAGCTGCAATCCCCTTGGATCACGTCGTTGACCGTGTTGCTATTGCCATCATTGCACGCCGTTCCGGGCTCCGGTCCCCCTGGACAAACGTCCAGCCCATTGCACGTGCCATCATTGTCGTCGTCATTGCACAAGAACCGGTAGGAAGTGCCGCACGGTGCGTTGTCCAGGCGGATGTAGTAATTCCCGGCCGTGAGCATGTTCGAAGTGAACGAACCCACTACCGGAACGGAGCTCCCGCCCACGGGGAAGGTCGTTCCCTGTACCAGTCCGCCGAACGAGTTCAACAACGTGAAATTCATGGTGCCAGCGGCACCCACGTTCTCAGCTTCCATGCTGATCTCGATCATTCCATCGGCACCCAGGGTAAGCCCGAAATAGTCCGTCGTATTGTCGTAGTTGAACCCTAAACGACCCTGTGCATCGCTCAGGTCGAGGTTAAGCCCGGTCGCTTGCCCAATTCCTCCGTTCGGTTCGGGATCATCGCCGAACACCGGAGGCGTGACCGCGTAACTGAACCGGTACGAGACGCCGCAGATGGTGGGGCTGAACAAGCGGAAGTAATAGAGCTGTTCATTGCCCAAACAGGTTGTGGTAAGGACCTGGGAGCTTGGAATTCCTGAATTTCCGATGTTCACAGTCCAGGCTTGTAGCAGGCCTCCTGAGCTGTTCAGCAGATGCGCGATCAAGGTCTCCCCGCCGGACACTCCCGAATGCTCGGCGCTCACTGAGATGTCAAGCACCCCGTCGGTAGGCAGGATCAGACGGAAATAGTCCGAGTTGTCGTCGTAGTTGAAGTTGATCCGTCCGTCATGGTCGATGTTGGCAGCAACGGTATCTGCTTGTCCGAGAGCGTTGTTCGGCTCCAGGTCGTCGGCATGCAGGGGAGGTGTTGCGCTGTAGTTGAACTGGTATGAAACGCCGCAGACGGTGGGGCCGAACAACCGGAAGTAGTACAGTTGCTCATTCCCCAGACAGCGCGTCAATAGATCGGTCGTTGCCGGAATGCCGTTCGCTCCGATATCCACCGAATAGCTCTGGATCAATCCACCGGAGCTATTGAGCACATGGGCCGTCAAGGTCTCTCCAGTTCCCGCCCCAGCATGTTCCGCGTTCACCGAAATGTTCAGCACCCCATCGCTGGGAAGGATGAATCGGTAGTAGTCCGAGTTGTCATCGTAGAAGAAATCCAGACGTCCTTCATGGTCCATCCCTGCAGCGACCGTGTCCGCCTGGGTCGTACCATCGTTATCCTCTCCATCTTCAGCATAAAGGGGGGCGGTGATGGTGTAGGAAAGCCTGTAGGAGGTGCCGCACGAGGCATTGTCAATGCGCAGGTAGTAAAGGCCATCTCCCCGGCAAAGGGAAGTTAATTGGGTGGTTACAGGGGTCGAGTTGGGACCCACAATGACACCGGTATAGCTGTTCAGCAATCCACCACTGCTGTTCAATAAAGTGAGTGTCAGTGAACCTGGGCTGCTCCCGCGATGCTCCGCCTCCAGCGTGAAGTTCAGGATGCCATCATCGGGGGTTTCCAGTCGATAGTGGTCAGAGGCGTCGGCGTAGGTCAGGAAGTTCACCCGTCCATCGAGAGGCGTAGCGATCGGAAGAGGCGTCGCCTGACCGATGGCATCGTTCGGCTCGGGATCCTGTCCGAACTCGGGTGCCAGCACGTCCACGACCAACTCGTAGGTCGTACACACGACCGCGGAGGGGTTGTTCACCCGGATATAGTAGGTCCCTTGGCCCCGGCAATCGACCGTGGCACTGTCGAGTACCGGGGTGCCGTTGCCTCCAGCGTTCAATTGCAGGTTCTGGACCAGGCCGCCGGCATTGGTCAGCAGGTCGATCGAAACGGTGATGGGAGCAACGCCCGTGTTGGACATCTCGCTTCTGATCCGGATCGCACCGTTCCCACTGGTCACCAGCTGAAAGTAGTCGGCGGTATTGTCAGGCGAGGTGCATGCACCAGCCTCACCACTGAAGGGGATCCCTTCGGCGATGGTATTCGCCTGTCCGATGCTGTTGTTCGGCTCCGTTTCCGGTTGCGCCCAGCCCGCTGATGCGGTCAGGAGCACGCCGGCCAACCACGCCGTTGTTCGTATGTAGTTCATTCGTCTCATGGTGTTGGTTTTTGGTTTCGGTACGAAAGGATCGAGGGCATCCAACAACCCCTTATCGAACGAATGGATCCGATGTGAACGATCCTTCCCTGGATTTTTTATGCTGTTCACATTCGCAGAGCTTACCGATAAGCTCTTGAACACGCCAGAGATGCTCATCGGATCTGCAGATCACCCTTCCGCGATGGACAAAAGCGCCGTTCTGCCGTATTATCGTGGACCGTTCCGGAGCAGCAACTCCCGAGATCGTTTTGGCGACCGCGGTCAAGCATACCACCACGAGCAAGACCTGGGTCGACGGCCTGCGTCGCAACGATACGTCGACCATTCGTTCGATCTACGACGCGCACTTCCCGGCTGTTCGCCAGTATGTCCTGAAGAACAGCGGCACGCGCGACGATGCGAAGGACATGTTCCAGGAAGCCATGTCCGTCCTGTGGCTGGCGGTGAAGGATGGTCGCTTCGACACGAACGTGCAGGAGGATCCCGGGGGCTTCCTCTATCGCGTGGCCCGCAACAAGTGGTTGGACCAGGTAAGGTCCGCAGCACACAAGCACATGAAGGTGGTACACGATGAACGGACCCTGGAGCAGACCAGCGAGCTTCCCGATGACCTGGACGATCGGCTGGGCAGGCTTCGTGAGATCTACGCCACCCTGGACGACCGATGCAGGACCGTGCTTGATCGCTTCTATTTTGAACGCAAGGACCTGGCTACGATCGCTGCCGAAATGGGTGTGGAGGAGGAGAGCATCAGGACCATCAAATACCGCTGCATGATGAAGTTGCGGGCACATCGGCTGAGCATTGCAGGCGAAGAAGGGACCGCATCATGAGGACTGGACCATTGGACAGGGACACCTTCGAGGCCATTGAGGCCTATGTGCTTGGTCGCATGGATAAGGAGGAGTGTCGGCGTTTCGAGGAGCGGATGCGTCACGATCAAGCACTTCAACAGGAAGTGCAACTCGAGCGTGAGCACATCCATGCGGTTGAGCTGGCCGGCGTGGTCAGGCAGATCGACAGGATCGCAGGATCGGATAATTCGGATGAAGCTGAAAGTGGACGGGACGGTGTGACACGTTCCCCAATGCGATGGCTTGCCTATGCGGCAGCGGTTGCTGTCGTATTCACGGTCGCCTGGTACCTGTTGCGTCCACCCCTGCATGAACAGCTCTATGCCGAGTTCCATTCCCCTGATCCCGGCCTACCGGTGACCATGGGTGCCGATCGGAACTATGAATTCCAGGATGCCATGACGGACTTCAAGATGGGCCGATATCCGGAGGCGGTCAACAAGTGGAGCGACCTCCAAGCCAATGGAGAAGGATCCGATACACTTTCGTTCTACCTCGGCTGTGCCTATCTGGAACTGGATGAACAGGCCATGGCGAAGCAGGCGTTCCATCAGGTCCGCGAGTTTCCGGGATCCGGATTCCATTACAAGGCTGATTGGTCCTTGTTCCTCATCACCCTGCGCGAGGACCCCAATGCGGTTGCTTCTTGGTCCGTTGACCCCGCATCGCCTTACGCCGATCGTATGAGGACCGTGCTTCAACGCCTTTCCGAATGAACCTGGGGAGGGCCGTAGCGCTCACTCCGGTATTGCTCTTCTGCGTTCTTGCAATGGCTCAGGAGGAGCTGCTCGAACGGCATCAAGCGATCGACAGTTTGTATCGCACCGAGCGCTATGCGGAGCTGGTGCGAACCATCGATCGCCAGGTGGAACAGGCGGCCGGGACCACATGGGACGATTCACTTTATCTGTACACCTATCAGTACGGCAGGGCGGTCAGGCAGTTGGGCGGGGCGGAAGCCTGTGCAGCTGCGGTTGAGCGTTTCTATGCTATGATCCAGCAACGCGATCCCGATCCCTTGCATCGCATTTCAGCGCTCGACGACCTGAGCTGGACATACTACGATCTGGGGCTCATGCGCGAGTGTTTCCGCGTCGATTCGCTGGCCATGGTCGCTGCTTCAGCGAATGGTGTGCCTGGGAACCATCTCGGGTTGGCATTGCAGCACATGGCTTTCGATATGGCCATGATCGGCGATCACCGGAAAGCTGGGGAGCTCTACGGACGGGCCGGTCAGGTTTATCGTTCGTTGGACGATGGTCCGTACACCATGGACATCGCCGAATGCTTGAACGGCATGGGTTCGTCCAAGTGGAACACCGGCCGTATCCGGGAGGCGGAGGCGCATTTCAGTGAGGCCCTGGAACTTCTTGAACAGGACAGTTCCATGACGGCCTACAGCCGTCGTGCCGGGATCTTGGGTAACCTGGCCCTTGTCTGGGAGGATGCCGGGGACCTGGTGCGCAGCAAGCAATACACGCGCGACGCCATGGCCATGCACACGGTGGTGATCGAGGGTACCGATGACGTGCAGCTCCGCGACCAAAGCATCATGCATCGGTCCCGTGGGTACAACAACCTGGCTGCCCTCTACCATTCGCTGGGCGATCATGGGACGTCCCGCAGGTTCCTGGACCGGTGCAAGGAGGATCGCCTTCGGATACTTGAACCGGACGACCCCTATCTGGTGCAGGTGGAGGAGCGCTATGCCGATCTCGCACTTGCTGAAGGACGACCCGAGCTGGCGGATAGCCTCATGCGAGCGGTGCTGCGGAATGAACGGACACGGAACGGTGCCGGAACCGAGAAGGAAGCGGTCGCCATCCGAAAGTTGGCCCTGGCCGCAGCGCAAATGGGACAGCACGATCGAGCCGATTCCCTGTTCCGATCGAGCATTGCGATCCAACGGCGACTTGGAGATACCGAACACTCGACCTGGTTGGCTGCTGCGCTGAGGGACCAGGCTGAACACGCGTTGACAAGAGGGGCATTGACGAAGGCGCACAAGGCGCTGGTGGAAAGTCGCTCCATTTATAGAGTGGTCTATGGTGCTCAGGATCACCGGACCCTTCAATGCGAATTGGACCTGGCCGACCTGTACCTGGAACAAGGACATTTGGACAGCGCCGATCGATGGTCAGGGCGGGTCCTGGAAGCCTTGAGGGACAGGGTGCCGGACCCCGAAAAGGCCGACCTTCCCACGACCGACCCGGCACCCCATTTGTTGCCTCGGACGCTGCTCACCAGGGTACGGATCGCTCGTGTAATGGGGACCGATGGAAGGCAGCAGTTGCAGGACCTGGAGCTCGCGGTGAAAGCGCTGGCACGCGATCGCAAGGCCTTGCTCGATGAAGGCTCCCGTTTGCTCCTCATCGGGGCCCAGAAAGAGGTGTTCGATCTGGCTCAGCTGGTGGCTTTTGAGCTTTACGAAGGCACTGGAGAAGAACGTTGGTTGGACAAGCTGCTGGGCCTGTCCGAGGCCAACAAAGCGGTCCTGTTGCGCAGTCGCTTGAACGACTTTTCAGCCATGGCCTTTTCCGGGGTGCCGGACAGCCTCCTGGCCATGGAACAAGAGCTTCTGCTCGGCCTGTCAGCAGAGCGATCGGAGGACCTTGCCGGTCTGGTCGAGCGGGAACAGGCGTTCCGGAGTTTCCTGACGCGCTTGCAAGGTTCGTATCCCGACTATTTCGCGCTGAAATATGGCGACGAGCGGATCACACTTGCGGAGGTACAGGAGCAGTTGATCCGACCGGGGCAGCAGCTGCTGTCATACTCCTTCGTGGACAGTGTACTGCTGGTCATGCTCATCGGTCGCGAAGAGGCCCGGGCGTGGCAACTACCTGCGCAGAACGTGGCCGATCAGGTAATGGAATTAGAGCAGGCGATCCAACTTCGCGATGGGATCCGGGTCAAGGACTTGGCACGGTCGCTCCATCAAGCGCTCCTGTGGCCCCTCTCAGCATCACTCGTTGAGGAGGAATTGCTGATCGTTCCCGACGAAGCCCTATACCATCTGAACTTCGAGGTGCTGATGCCAAAGGTCGAAGTGAACGGGAACAGCCGCTTCCTGATCGAGGATCACGTGGTCTCCTATCTCCTCTCGGTCAGTTCAGCGCTACGGTTCCAGCAGCTTAGTGCGCGTGGCGGGAAAGGCATCTTGGCGATCGCACCCGGGTTCGATGACGCCATGAAACAGGCCTACGTCAGCAGTTTCAGCGACAGCAATGACGCGGACCCGGCCATGGTGCGTGCAGTACAGCAACCGTTCACGGTACAGATGGTCCAGCGCATGTCGGCCCGCTATGCGGCGGCCTCCATGCTCGGTCATGAAGCCACGGAGAAGAACTTCCGCGATCGAGCGGCGGAGCACGGCATCATCCACCTGGGCACCCATGCTGAATGGAACAACAAAGCGCCGCTCTATTCCCGGCTGTTCTTCAGCCCGCTCAATGGCTCTGGGAACGACGCTGACGATGGTTACCTGCATGCCTACGAGCTGTACGAGTTGGAACTGAACGCTGAGCTTGCCGTGCTCTCGGCCTGTGAGACCGGCGCTGGTGATGAGCGCGGACCCGAAGGGGTCCAGTCGCTGGCTTATGGCTTTGCCTTTGCGGGGTGCCCCAGTTTGATCACCACCCTATGGCCGGTGGATGAACAGGTATCGAATGCGTTGCTCGCTCGTTTCTACCGTTACCTGGGCGAAGGCATGCCCAAGAACCGGGCCCTGCGTCAGGCGAAGTTGGACCACTTGAAGGAGGCCGCGGATGAGCTGCGCGCACCCTTCTACTGGGCCGGGTTGGTGCTCACGGGGGATACATCGCCCGTTGAACTGGATCGCTCGTGGCCTTGGTGGGCGTGGCTTGCGTGTGCGGCGTTCCTATTCGTTGTGTTGGTCCTGGTCCGGAGGGTGACCGCAAGACCTTGAACAAGAAGCCCCGACCATCGCTGGCCGGGGCTTTCGCTTGTTGTTCTGTGAACGGCTTACTCGTGCCTTCCACATCCGTTGAGGCAGGCGACGCAACGCCTTTCACCTTGGGCTGTAATCCATGTATATGCAGGCCACGATCAAGCCAGCTAAGGTCATTGGGATGTGTCTTGGACGCATGGATGATTCAGTACTTGATGAACGGGCGTGTGACCGATGCATCTCCGTTGCTGATCCGAAGCTGATACGCTCCTGAGCTGAGCATGGAAGCATCCACCGGTTCCACATTCGACCCCGGCCCATGAGCACTACTTTTGCTCCAGATAATGCGACCTTCCTGGTCCAGCAGGTCGATCATCACGTCCATGTACTCCGTTTGATCAAGCCGAAGGAACAGGTCTTCCTTTGCCGGGTTCGGGAACAGCGTTAATTGCGTAAGGCCCGGGAACTCCGTGATGCCGACGAACGCATCAAAGGCGTAGGTGATCGGAGGGCTCCATACTTCGACCGCATCCGCGCTTCGCCAGGTAACGGTATTCGGACCTGCGGGCAGACCGGAAGCATCGATCGAAGTGATCAGTTCCAACAGGTCCGTGGGCGGTGTAAGGCTGATGTCGACGGCTGTTGCGATAGCGTCATTGAACCAGTATTGCCACTTCACCAGGTCACCCCCTTTGCGTATGAATTGCCGCGTGTACGGGACGGAACTTTCCGCATTGTCCGTGAGGCTTCGCACACTTACCCGATGATAGCCGGCGGTCAACGAAGAAGCATCCAATGAAGCAGTGATG
>JAGQVN010000244.1 GCA_020437905.1 Flavobacteriales bacterium | reverse complement strand
ATGCCCCACGGTCCTTACGCCGGCATCACCTACAAGCGCTTCATGGCCGGGTTGGAATACGTTCTCGGCACCATGCGCGTCTTCGACGACAACACCTCCAACATCTACTATGTGGACCGATTCTCAGCGAACACCTTCCGCGTGATGGTGGGTGTGAATTACTGATCGGAACCGCCATTTTGACTTTTCCACAAGGAACCGTACTGATCCGTGAAAACTCGTAGCATTGGCGATCACCGGTCCGCCGTTCCTGCGACGAACGGACCCATCCACCTAACCCTCAACAGCGCACCGATCATGAAGTCTTACAACCATATCGTGCTACTTGTGGCCATAATTGGCCTCCTGATACACCTGCCCGCACACGCTCAAAAGGACAAGAAGGTCAAGACCACCTTCGAGGAGATCGAGGCCCAATGCGCGGACCGGCCGATGGACCAGCGTGTCCGGGCTTCGGTCACACGGTTCAACGTGACGGCCAATGCCGCTGACCCCGCCTTGGGCTCCAACCTCAGTTCCATGCTGACCACGGCATTGTACGAGGTGAACTGCTTCCGGCTGCTCGAATCCCTGGACAAAAAAGAAGATATGACCCAGGAGATCGACTTCGCGCAAAGCGGCTATTCGGACGCCTCCAAGACCCCGGCCAAAGGCAAGATGCTGGGTGCACAGGTCGTGATCACCGGCGAAGTGACCGAATTCAGTAGAAAGTCACAGAGCGTGGGTGCCATGGGCTTCAAGAGCACCTCGATCACGGTGCGGATGGGCTTTGTGCTCAAGCTCCTGGACCCGACCACACGCGACGTGCTCTGGGCGAAATCGGTCAATGTGGAAGGCAAGGAAGGCGGCTCCAGCAGCTATGGCTTCCGGGTACCCTTGGCAGGCCGCATCAACTTCGGGGATGGTGGAAGCCAGGATCCCGCCACGGCCAATGCCCTGGAGAACGGGGTTTTCGAGGCCTGTGCCCTGCTCGTGGACAACATTGATTCCGTGGAATTGCCCGAAGCTGCGGATCCGGACATGACCACCTCCCGGATACAGGCTCGGGGGGTGGACTTCATGGGCCTCAAGGAACTGGAGGGCCTGGTATCCACTGCGCCCGCGGTCAAGGAAGTGAACAAGGAGCTCAAGGACGGGACCGGGATCCTGACCGTGCAGCACAAGGGCTCCACCGAGGACCTGCTCGATGCCATCCATGGAGGCCTCAAAGGCCGTTTCACGGTCACCGGCTTCGATGCCGGCTCCATCGAACTGGCTCCCGCACAACACTGAACGAACACGTACATACCTCACCCTGAAACCCTACAAGACCATGAACAAATTGACCCGATCGATCACTGCCGCCATGCTCTTTCTCGTGCTCACCGGCTGCGGGATCAACAGCAACCTCATCAACCAGTTCACCGTGCACGGAAACAACACGCAGGTCACCCTGGAAAAGGCCAATTTCAAGGTGATCGGCCCGGTACGCGGCGAGGCCAGCGACATGAAGGTGCTCGGCTTCGGCGGCTTCAAGAGCAACCTGGTGGAGCAGGCCAAGCAGGCCATGATGGCCAACGCCGAGCTGAACGGCAAGTCCCGGGCCGTGATCAACATGGGCGTGGAACGCCACAACGCCTTTTACCTGCTGGCCTCGAAACTGACCGTGGTGGTATCCGGAACGGTCATCGAGTTCGAGGAGTGATCGAAATACCGTCCATTGCACCGACAACCAACTCTTGAACGAACATGAGCGCACGGCGAAACATTGTTCTGTTTGCGGCCCTCCTTCCTCTTCCAGCGGTCGTGATCACCGCGAGTGGGCAGGCATGCCCTGCTTCTGTCACTGACATCGACGGCAATACGTATCCCGCGGTCCTGATCGGCGATCAATGCTGGATGTCCGAGAACCTGAAGACCGCCCACTACCGCGATGGTAGCGTCATTCCGAACACAACCAACCTCTTCAGTTGGGCCTTATTGAACAGCGGCGCTTGGTGTAACTATGACAATGACCCGGTCAGCGATACCATTTACGGCAAGCTCTATAATGGTCACGCCGTGGGAGATGTACGCGGGCTCTGCCCTCAGGGCTGGCATGTGCCCTCGGATGCTGAGTGGCAGCAGCTGGAACTGACCTTGGGGATGCCCACGGGAGAGGTGAACACCATTGGACTAAGGGGTGTGGGACAGCATGTAGGGTGGAAATTGAAGGCCACTACCCATTGGCCCAATCCCAACCTGGCAACGAACGAGAGCGGCTTTACAGCCCTTCCTGGAGGAAACCGGGGAAGCGGAGGCAGCTTCTATGACATTGGTTACTACGGCAGTTGGTGGAGTTCGTCGGATACGGCTTGGTACCGAGCTCTGTGGTCCAGCAGTGCGGGCGTCGACAGGAATTATTACGGCAAGAGGGCCGGTTTCAGTGTCCGGTGCTTGAAGGACAACGTGGTTGGTTTCTCCGAGCAAAAATCCCCACAATTCAGTCTTTCACCCAACCCAACGGCAGGGATTTTCACCTTGCAGATGCAGGGTCCATCAATAGCCCAACTGGTCACGCTACATGATTCCACCGGTCGTGCGGTGCTCACGCAGCGCATCCATTCGTCCGGTCCGGTCACACTTGATCTCAGCGGTCACGAGAACGGCTTGTATTTCGTTAACGTCCTTTATAAAGATGGAAGCAGCGCGACGGGTCAGGTGGTGAAGCAGTAGGCCTGCGGTCGGCACAACGGCTCTTTTATCGATGAGGGCCATGAGGGAAATGAGAACAATGCGATATGCTCAGGCCCCAAAACCTCTCGCCTCCGGCACCCAACAGCCCATGGCCTCCGCCCCCCTATGGTTTGCGTGGCGGTACCGGAACAAAATGTGCCCAGAGGGCAGTGGTGGTAAGGCACAAGTCCGAAGTCGAAAGTCCTGAGTCCTGAGTCCTGAGTCGAAAGTCGGAAGTGCAAAGTCGGAAGGGTGAAGTGTGAAGGGTGAAGTGTGAAGGGTAAGGTGTGAAGTGTGGGGTGGTTGTCTCGTCCTGAAAAAGGTTGACGTGTTATAGTCGCTCTTCCTGTTTTGGGTTTACAATGGTCGTTTGTTCCTGTATCGGGTTGACAGTGCGATAGTAGCTCTTCCATCGCCGTCTTGGCTTGT
>JAGQVN010000243.1 GCA_020437905.1 Flavobacteriales bacterium | reverse complement strand
TCCTGGACCGCCTGGTGGCCAAGAGCAAGTCCTACACCAGCTTCGAAGCAGATTTCACCAGCCGCCTGGTGAACAAGGCCGACAAGCTGGACGTGAGCCAGACCGGCAACGTGAAGACCAAGGATGGCAAGTTCCGATTGCAGCTGGAGGGCAACACCGTGATCAACGACGGCAAGACGCTCTATACCTACAACAAGGACAACAACGAGGTGACCCTGAACGATCCCAGCGAATTGGGCCAGGAAATGGACCCCAGCAAGCTGTTCACCATGTACGAGACCGGCTTCAAGAGCCAGTTCGTGTCCGAGCAGACCGAAGGCGGCGTAGTGACACAGACGGTGAAGCTGTTCCCCACCGACCCCAGCAAGAAGCCCTACCACACCGTGGTGCTCAACCTGGACAAGGCCAAGCTGGAGCCGAAAAGCGTGAAGATCCTGTACAAGGATGCCAACGAGGTGACGTACACGCTGCAGCGCTTCGACCCCAAGGCCGTGCTGGCCGATGGCTTGTTCGTGTTCGACAAGAGCAAGTACCCGGGCGTGGAAGTGAACGATATGCGTTGAGCCGCTCAGCGCCTGGCTTAGCCCTTGCGCTTGCCAGCCTTCTTCTTGCGCTTCTCGATCTCCAGCAGCATCCGCTCTGAGAGGGTGTGCTCAGGGCCCGGTTCGAAGGGCGGCACCCAGGCTGCGGGGTCCCGGATGTCCGGTTCCACACTGGCCAGGTCCGTTCCCGGGTTGAACCACCAGCGGTAGGGTCGTCCGTTGTAGCTGATGATGATCGCGCTCAGGACCTCCAGTCCCGGTCTGCCCTGCCTGGCATAGTCCTGCTGGATCCACTTGGCGAACTGCACTGTCGCCCGGGGATCATAGGCGAGGAGCTGCTGTTGGTGGTTGTTGATGAGCGCACCCATCGTGACAGGTTCGGTGGCCTGCGAGCCCGGTACACGGACATAGAAATTGATCCGCACCGGATCGCGCGCGCTCACCTTCATCCGCCAACTGAAGCGCTGTGCGATCGTGGTCCAGTCCGGATCGCCGGGCAGCAGGAGCCAGCGCAGGGGAAAGAGCAGCTGGAACGTGAAGTACAGCGCCAGGCCCGTATGCACCAGGCGCCGATCGGTCCCTGGTCCCTTCGGCGCTTCCTCCCGTTGCTCCCGCTTGCGCTTTGCCTGTCCGCGTCCGAACAAGCCGGCGAACTCCTCCGGATCGAAGAACACCAGGGTGGCGGCGATCATGAAGAAGGGGAAGACCCCGATGTCATCGAAGATCCAGTGGTTGGTGATGTTGAAGAGCAAAACGAAGGGCAGCGCGTATTTCCGTGTGCGCTTCAACCACAGCAGCGGCCCGATGGTGAGGTCGAACAGAAGACCGCCGTAGGTGAAGAAAGCGACCACTGGGGTCGAGGTCAGCAGGCCTTCCAGGGCGCTTCCCTCGGCGAAGGCTTCCAGTGCCAGCCTCATCGGCTGTTGATGTACCAGCCAGTCCCCGTTCAGCTTGGCAATGCCCCCGTAGAAGTAGACGATGCAGACCTGAAGGCGGAACATGATCCAGGTCCAATAGGGAACTCCCCGGTCCGGCACCCAGCGCTTGAGCAACAAGCGATCCAAGCTCCAGGTCCGGTTCGCCGGAACGAACGACAAGAGGAAGGAAAGCAGGACAAAGAGGTAGAAGTGGTTGTTGTAGTACCCTTTGTCAAGGAGGAAGATGTACGTATAGCCCAGCAGGAAGTACACGATGGCCGCGCGATAGAGCAGGCCCGCCGCGATGAATAGCGATGCGACCAGGAGCCCCCCCAGGATGGCGTTCATGGCCCCAGTGCCCAGAGGTTCCACCCAGCTGAAGCCCTCGTACTTGAACAGCACCTTGGGACCGGTGATGCCCATTTCGACCAGGTCGATGTCGAGGTAGTAGGACATCTCGTAGCACATCAACAGACCGAAGAGGATGCGGAACAGGGCCAGGATCCGGGGGTCGGTCCGGCTATGCAGGTGCTCGAAATAGGCGATGAGGCCCATGACCGGGTCGTTCGACCTGCAAGATGCGACCGCCGTCGATCTCGGCAATGGCAGGCAGGGTCCCTCCCCTCATTCATGCCCGAACTTTGCGCCATGGATAGCGAGAAACAGCTGAGCGTTCAGGCCATCTTGAATGGTGATCCCTATGCGACCAGGGTGACCATGCGGGGCCACACCTTGTTGGTGGATGAACCCCAGGCACAAGGCG
>JAGQVN010000242.1 GCA_020437905.1 Flavobacteriales bacterium | reverse complement strand
TTCGTGTTCGGGCGTTCCGGGGGCATCGATCACCGGGCCACCTGGCGTTCCGCGATCAAGGGACGGTTCTTCCGGGAGGTCCGCGAGCTGCCCGTCCAGGAGTACGATGTGGTGATCAACGACTTTGAACCGGTCTCCGCGTGGGCCGCATACCTCCGAGGGGTCCCCTGCATCGGCTCAAGCCATCAGGCCGCCGTGCTGAAACCGGATGCCCCACGGCCATCGACCAGGGATCCGTTCGGGGTGGCCGTGCTGCGCCACTATGCGCCGGTGGATGCCTCCGTCGGTTTCCATTTCCACCCCTACGACGCGGACACCTTCACACCAGTGGTGCGGCGGCAGATCCGCGGGATGACGACCAGGGATGAGGGTCATTACACGGTCTATCTGCCGGCGTATGACGATGCCCGGATCCTGGCCACGTTATCGCGTTGCCCGCAGGTGCGATGGGAGGTCTTCTCCAAACATGTTCCCGCACCGGTCAGGAAGGATCATGTGACCTTCCATCCGTTGGACGGCCCGAGCTTTGCGAAGAGCATGGCCAGCAGCACCGGGGTCTTGTGCGGTGCCGGTTTCGAGACCCCTGCGGAAGCCCTCTTCCTGGGGAAGAAACTGATGGTGGTCCCCATGACCGGTCAGTACGAACAACAGTGCAATGCGGCCGCCTTGAGTTACATGGGCGTCCACATCCTGGACCGCTTGGGCCCGGAGCGATCGGAGCAGATCGGCGCATGGATCGGGGACCAGGCAGGGGTCCAAGTGGATTACCCGGACCAGACCCAAATGATCGTGGACGCGGTCTTGGAAAGGTCCCGTGCGGTACAGGCCCGCTGAGAAAAGCCCGACGGGTTCAGAGTTCCGATCCGTGTCGATCGTACTTTCAAGCCCGTTCCTTTGGCGTGCAGGGAATGGGGACCGGAACGAGAACCATCGTGCTGATGCTGACGTGCTTCGCGGTTGCGAAGGCAACCGCGCAAACCGGGTCGGACAGCTCCTGGGTCAAGGGCTCCGACCACCATGTCCGGTCCATGGACAACTACCTGGGCTTTCGGAACGCCTTGAACAATGGGTTGCGCACGTTCAGCGTGGATACCCGGTTCGATGACTATCGGATCAAGCAGAACGGTGAGCTTGCTAACAGCCTGTCCATGCACTACCGGTTCCTCACGTTCTCATACACCTTCGTGCCAAAGTTCATTCCAGGTAATGTGGATGATGAACGCAAGGGGAACAGCAGCTCCTCGCTCTTCCACATGGACCTGATCTTCTCCCGCCTGGTGCAGGAGCTTTCCTATGATCGCACGCGCGGCTTCTACCTGGTGAACACGGACGAGTATGTCCCGGACTGGGACCCCGACCAGGATGCCTTCATTCGATTCCCGGACCTGGTCGTGCAGGAGGTCAAGGGATTCACAGGTTACAAATTCGATCGCCGGTTATCACTCCAGGCCCTGGCCTCACAGACCCAGGTCCAGCTTCGGAGCGCAGGCAGCTTCTTCCCGGGCTTGAACTACCGCTACTACAAGATCGAGGACCGGACACCGTTGACCGGGAACAACAGCACCCAGACCAGTGACAACATCGAAGTACTGCTGGTCCCCGGCTATGTCCACACCTTCGTGTTCGCCAAGCGCTGCTATGCCTCCATCGCCGCCTTTTTCGGAGGGGGGGTCATCCACACCGATCTGCTGACCCGACAACCGACCGGGGACCTTCGGACGCGTAGCAGCAATGTGATGGGGCGGGGTGAAGTGCGCAGCGCGTTGGGGTACAACAGGGAGCACTTCTTCGCGGGAGGTCGAATACGGTGGTCGGACCAATGGTTCGATCAGGATGGCCAGAACGCGGTGATCCAACATGAGCAGCTTGTGTTCGAAGTGTTCCTGGGCTTCCGCATCAAAGCACCGGGCTTCATGCGCAGCTCCGTGGACATGATCGAACGCAAGCGCGACGAGTTCCTGGACAAGGTCACAGAGCCGCCAGGTCGCTGAGCGGCTCCACGTCCCCGGTCACGACACGCTGGTGGTCGATCTTTGCACCATGACCGAAGCACAGACCTTTGCGGCCACCCTGGACAGTGTTCGCAACTACACGCGCTGGTATTTCAGCAAGTTGAAAGGCGTCGACCTGCACCGTGAGTTCATGGTGGAAGGGAAGCGCCTGAACACGGCTTATTGGCTGTTCGCGCACATCACCAGCTCCCAGAACTGGCTCATTCTTCGAGGCACAGGAGGCGACATGGTGCGGTTGCCATGGGCCAAGTTGTTCAACGTGGGTCAAACGCCACCTGGCGCCGATCAGTTGCCTCCGATCGAGGAGATCCTCGCAGCAGCGAAGGACATCCATTCCAAGGTCCTGGAGCACGTGCGGGGCCTCAGTGAGGAGCAGCTTTCAGCTCCCCATAAAGCCATGATGGACCTGGGTGGGGATGGCTCCCGCCGCGAGGTCATCATGCATTGCATCCGGCACGAATCCCTGCATACCGGACAGCTCGCCACCCTGTGCAAGCTGTACGATGTAAAGACCATTTGATCCGAAGGCTCGCTCCAGCGAGTCCAATAAGAGTACTGATGGTCCGAGCCGGGCGATCGGTCGTTGCGGTATTGGAGCCCATCGAAAAATGCAGCGCCGCGTTCCTGACCGCTCTAATCTTGCTTTCAGTGATCGATGGGCACCCCCATATCAGGCGCTGGACCAATGGATAGTCAGCGGAACAAGATCCTTGTGGTGGAGGATGAAGCCATCATTCGGGCCGATATTCTCGTTCAGCTCAAGTCCTTGGGCTATGAGGTTGTCGGGACCGCAGCGGATGGCAGGGCCGCCGTGGACCTTGCCCATGAGTTCCGACCTCATCTCGTGTTGATGGATGTGCGCTTGTCGGATGGGGTCACAGGTATCGATGCCGCGTGCAGGATCCATGAGGAACTGCATATCCCGGTGGTGTACCTGACCGCCAATTCCGATGGGCCGACAATCCAATCGGCCAAGTTGGCCCAGCCCTTCGGGTTCATTGTCAAACCGTTCACCCAGGCAACCCTGAATGCGGCGATCGAGATCGCGATCTACAAAGGGGACCAGGAACGTTCGTCAATGATCGAGCATGACCAGCTGTTCGACCTGGTATCCGGACGTGCGGACCGACAGGCCATTTTCGTCAAACAAAGGGAGGCTTTCGTCCGATGTGAGTTCTCACAGATCGACTACGTGGAGGCTTTGCGGGACTACGTGGCCATTCACGTCAGGGGCCGAAGGTTCGTGGTGCATTCCACCATGCATCACATGGAGGACGTGCTTCCGGCCAAGGATTTCGTCCGCGTGCATCGCTCATACATCGTCCGGATCGATCGGATCGAAGCGATCGAAGGCCTCCAGATCGATCTTGGGCCGGGCAGGCCGCAAATACCGCTCGGGAGCACCTACCTGGGATCTTTGCTCGAACGCTTCACCAGACTTTGAGCCTGGTGAGGTTCTTCCTCCCGGGATCCGGAGCCCTCAGCCCTTCTTGAAGATCAGGCGCGTCACATAGATGCCCTGCCCGTCGTCCTTCCCGGCATCACTTTCGACGCCACTGACCACGAACTCCAGGGCCCATCCTTCGGCGACCAGCGCATTGATGCGGTCGCCGATCATGGCATCGTTGCTGGCGATGTTCTGGAAGTTGATCCCCACGGCACTGAAGAAGTTCAGGAGCTTGGTCTCCTTGAAATCGTCCACTTTCAGATCGCCGCGCTTCACATCCCCCTGGTCGCTCTTCTTACCGTCGGTACGCTCCGTAGTGGCGGCCTCCGAGTCCACTCCGCTCACCGCCTCGATGATGCGCGACCGTCCTACGCCGGAGGGAATGATGCTCTCGACCACCGTGACCACTTTATAGGTCTGAGCGGAGAGGTCCATGGAGGTGCCGGCCAGCAAGGCCAAGGTCAACAAATGTGCTTTCATGGTCGTGAGTTGTATGAGTGCCAAAATAGAACGACCCGCCGGAGCGGGTCGTTCGCAGAAGGGGATCCGCGTTCCGATGCGCCGCTATACCAGCTCCTTTGTGCCGAGGTAGAAGTCGACCTTTTCCACCGAGTCATCCGCGAGCCGGGCATCAAGGTCCTTCAAGGTCTTGGGCGGTGGCACGATCACGCGATCGCCCTTCTTCCAGTTCACCGGCATGGCGCAAGCCTGTTCATCCACGGTCTGCATGGCCTCGAGCACACGCTTGATCTCGTCCATGTTCCTGCCCACGTTAAGCGGGTAGTACATGATCAGGCGGATGATCCCTTTCGGATCGATGAAGAAGACCGCTCGTACGGCCGCCGTCTGGCTCGTGTTCTCATGCAACATGCCGTAGCGCTTGGCCACCTGCATGTCGATGTCCGCGATGATGGGGAAGTCCATGTACACGCCGACCTTCTCCCGTACGTTCTGCACCCACGCAATGTGGCTGTGGATGCTGTCGATGCTCTCGCCGATCAGTTTCGTGTTCCGCTTGGCGAACCAATCGCTGTTGCGGGCGAACTCGGTCAGTTCGGTCGTGCATACCGGAGTAAAATCAGCCGGATGGCTGAACAGGATGGCCCAATGGCCTTTGATGTATTCACTGAAACGGAGGGGTCCGTGGGTGGTGTTGGCCTCGAAGTCGGGAGCAAGGTCCCCGATCCGTGGCATGTGTGTGGTTTCCATGTTGGGTTTTGTTGAAACAAAGGTCCCCCTCCTGCATCGCTGATCACGTGACCGCGGTCACCCCGTCCAAATGACGAAACGCCCGTTTCACAGGCCGCCACGGTCGTTTCGCATCGACCCCCCTGTGGGATGAACGGGATCTGCTCAACTTGAGCTTCCACCAAGACCCCTTTCCATGAAATTCTCTTCCCTCTTCACCCTGGTCGTGGCCCTGCTCGCCGGGCTCCAAGGCATGTCCCAAGGCTGTGTCGCCATTCGAGGGTTTACCAGTTGCAGCCCCAGTTCCTTCACCAATGCGAACCTGATCGGCAAGGGCTGGCAACTCAGCACCAATTACCGGTATTTCGAATCCTTCCGCCATTTCCGTGGCACCCATGAAGAGGAGGACCGGCTCACGGACAAGACCGAGGTGATCAACTACACCACGCAGTTCAGCTTGGGGCTCACCTACAATTTCGACCGGCGGAAAGGATTGTCCGTGGTCCTGCCCTTTAGCTACTTCGTGCGGAGCAGTCTGTATGAACACGGGCGCACTGAGCGCCATACGAGCCGGGCCAGCGGGCTGGGCGATGTGCGCGTGAGCTACAACTACTGGCTGTGGAACCCCGACAGCCTGACCAAGGGCAACCTGATGGTCAGTGCCGGAGTGAAGTTGCCGACAGGCAACTACAATGCGCGGGACTATTTCTACAACGTGGGACCGGATACCCTGGGGGAGTACCGCCCAGTGGACCAAAGCATCCAACCCGGAGATGGTGGCCTGGGCTTTTCGCTGGAGCTGCAAGGCTATGTCAAACTGACCCGGCAGCTGTTCCTATACGGCAATGCCTTTTATCTCTTCAATCCCATGGAGATGAACGGCACGCGCACGTACCGGGAGACCTTGAACGCCATTCTGATCAATGAGTCGATCATGAGCGTGACCGACCAGTACATGGCACGGCTCGGATTCAATTGGAACGTTGCAGGAAGTGCATGGAACATTTTCGCGGGTGGTCGGATCGAAGGCATCCCGGTGGAGGACCTGATCGGTGGAAGCCTGGGATTCCGTCGCCCGGGTTACGTGATGAGCGTGGAACCGGGCATCGACTGGATGCGCGGCAGACATGACCTGAACATCAGCGTGCCGATCGCGGTGGAGCGGAACCGGTTGCAAAGTGTCACGGACAAGGAGAACAGCGAGATCACCGGAAATTATCGGCATGGCGATGCCGCGTTCGCTGATTGGTTGCTGAACATCACGTACACGGTACGATTGGGTACAGGAGATGTGCATTGAGCCCCAGAGGTAGGAACAGGGTACGCTGCGCACGCCCCCCAAGCCCCGGAACCTGCTGCACGGCGAACGGCAGTGAGAAGTTCCGGGGCTTTTTCGTCCTATGGAACGAACACGGCAACCCGTTCCATCAATGCACCAGGATGCGTGTTCGATAGGTTGTACCGCCGGTAACGCCTTCCAGGAAATACACCCCCGGAGCGCAGGCGGATAGGTCCACAGTACCTGAGCTTTGCCCGGATGGAACAGGTTCCTGGTGTGCAACCATTCCATTCGCGGCGCGAACGACCACCTGCCGAACATCCGTGCCAGGGAGCTGTACATGCACGATCCCGCTGGTCGGATTGGGTGATGCGACCAGATCGAATTCCGTATCGATCGGACCAGCTATCGTGGTGCTGGCATCCACGATAAGGGTGAAGTCCTGAAAGTTCCCGTATTGGAAACTGCCACATGGACCGAAGCCGTTGATGCTGCCCGTCGTGAAACCATCCGATCCCCATTGAGAAATCATGCGCATGCGATAGGTCCCGTTGGGTGTTCCCATCGGAATGTCGATGTCGAAGTTGTACGTGTAGCTCGGCTGACCACCGATGTAGTTGTGGAACAGGTTCTCGCTGTCCTGGAAGATGAGGTCCTGATCGAAATCCACCCATACCGACACACCGCACCAGACGCCGTTGGTCACGGTCATGGGGAGCTGATCGCCAGGGGCCACCGTGGTGCTCATGTTCGTGAAGTCGTTCGCGGTGCAGTCACTGCCCAGGGTCCAGGAGAGGGATCCTGCATCGATGGACATACTGTTCCAATTGAAGCAGCCATTGGCGAAGGTGGGGCTGCAGTAGATCTGAGCCTTGAGCCACATGGGAAGTGCCATGCAGCAAAGGATGATCGCGTAGCGTGTTTTCATGACGTGGGTCTTGGTCCATCTAAATGTAGTGCCATCGGCATCAACGGCTGGGGCCTGGGAGTAGGAGCGAGGATCGAGCGGATCCCTCTGTCATCCCGGGCGTGACCCGGGATCGCGAAATTGATGTCGATCGATTTCGCGCGGGAGTTAGGCGCCCCACCGCGATCCCACCGATCAGCGCCGTCCTCCCGTGCGTCCTTCATACCCATTGCAAGGCTTATGGATGGACATAGCATAGTTTATGAACGCTTCATATGGAATTCACACCACATCGCTTATCTTGTGTGCATAACAGCGGTCCCTGGTGCTGCTCCGAGCCAGGACCAACATGGAATGAACAAGGAACAGCAGC
>JAGQVN010000241.1 GCA_020437905.1 Flavobacteriales bacterium | reverse complement strand
GGCATGATCTCTGGTTCTCCACCGGTCTTTATTATCAGCCCCCCTTCTATCGCGAACTGCGCGGCTTCGATGGCACGTTGAACCCGGACATCCGTGCGCAACGCAGCATTCACTTCGTGCTCGGATGGACCCGTGAGCTTCGGATCTTCCAGAGGCCCTTCCGATTGAGCACCGAGGCCTACTACAAGTACATGGACGATGTGATCCCCTATGAGGTGGAGAACGTGCGCATCCGCTATTACGGACGGAACAGCGCCAAAGCCTTCGCGACAGGTATCGATATGAAATTGAACGGTGAGCTGATCAAAGGCATTGAATCCTGGGTGGGCATGAGCGTGATGACCGCCCAGGAGGATGTCTTGGATGACTTCTACTACGACCGGTACAACGCGAGCGGAGAACTGATACGGCCCGGGTTCACCTTCGATCAGGTGGCGGTGGACAGCATCCGCCGGGAGCCGGGTTACATTCCACGCCCCACGGACCAACGGCTCAATTTCGCCCTCTTCTTCCAGGATGAAATGCCACGCTGGCCGACCTTCAAAGTGCATCTGAACCTGGTGTTCGGGACCGGCCTTCCCTTCGGCCCTCCCAACGAGACCCGCTACGCGGATACCCTACGGACGCGCGTTTATCGGCGGGTCGACATCGGCTTCAGCAAGCAGTTGCTCGGTGCAAAAGGGCAGGAAAAACAAGGCTTCCTTCGGCACATCAATGACATGTGGGTCACGCTGGAGGTCTTCAACCTGCTGAACATCAAGAACACCATCGATTACAGCTGGGTGCAGGATGTGAGCGGCAGGTTCTACGCCATCCCTGAGAACCTGACACCGCGACGGATCAACCTGAAGTTCATCACCTGGTTTTAGCTTGCCCGACAGTCGGGAGTTGGTCTATTTTAGCGGACCATGCGCCGTTACCTCTTCGCGTTGATACCCTTGTGTTCGCTGGCATGCTCGACGCATCGCTATGTGGCGGCCTCTCATCCGAACGGCAAGCCGGAAGTGATCGTGTACATGAAAGGCAAAGGGGAGGAGGCCGAAAAGGTGAAGGAAAAGGTGTTCTACGCAACCGGCCAATTGGAATACGTAGGCCTGTTCCAGAATGGTGTGGAGCACGGCGAGTGGCTGTACTACTTTGAGGACGGCACCAAGAAGTATGTGGAACACTGGGAGAACGGCCAGGAACATGGCATCCACCTGGATTATGGTCCGGACGGATCGGTACACCGCGAGCTGCATTACGATCACGGTCGGCTCGTCAAGGAGATCGACCGGACCAGACGGTAGCGCATGTCAACCGGGACCTCGCCGGATCGAACCTTCGGGCCCGCAAAAGGTCCTACGCGCATGCCTTCCATGATATCCCGCCTGATGCTGTTATTGGTGCTGTTCGTTGCAGCTCCTGCATCCGACACCTCCGCCCAGGTAACCTATTTCCCGCCTGCGTTCGGGACCTGGGACACGCTCAGCCCTGCCTCCCTTGGTTGGTGCACGGACAGCATCCCGCAGCTCTACGACTTTCTGGACCAGAGCAACTCCAAGGCCTTCCTGGTGCTGAAGGACGGGCGCATCGTGTTGGAGAAGTACTTCGACACCTTCACGCAGGACAGCCTTTGGTATTGGGCCAGCGCCGGCAAGAGCCTTACCGCCTTCCTGGTGGGCAAGGCCCGGGAGGACGGCTTTCTGGACATTACCGACACCACCGCACAGCACCTCGGGAACGGCTGGACCAGCTGCCCACCGGACAAGGAGGAGAAGATCACCGTGTGGCATCAGCTGACCATGACCAGCGGACTGGATGACGGCAACGGTAACGTGGACTGCACCGATCCGGCCTGTCTGGAATACCTGGCCGACGCCGGCACCCGATGGGCTTACCACAACGCACCCTACACCTTGCTGGACGGCGTGATCGAG
>JAGQVN010000240.1 GCA_020437905.1 Flavobacteriales bacterium | reverse complement strand
GAGCGACATCCACCTCAGCGGACCCGGCTACGATGTGACCTTCCGCCAGGTGAAGGCTGATGATCGGCCGGAGAACCCATCCGTCGAATACGTAAAGCCCAGCACCTTCACCATCCCGCAGTACAACTACCGCCTCGGCTGGTTCTTCCGTCGGAATTGGAGCTTGTCCCTGGGCATGGACCACATGAAGTACGTGGTGGCCGCCGGCCAGACGGTGACCATGGAGGGCAGCATCGCTCCGGAACGTTCGGACCACTTCACCCTGGACCACACCAATCGCGAGGTGGAGCTGAGCCCCGACCTGCTGAGATACGAGCACACCGATGGCCTGAACCTCCTGAGCGTGGACCTGGACCGCTACCAGTTGCTGTGGAAAAGCGCCAGTGGACAGCATCAGCTGTCCGTGTTCGAGGGGCTTCACGCTGGTGCGGTGATCCCGCGCACCGACGTGCGGATCTTCGGGGACGGGGTGAACAACGCCTTCCACCTGGCCGGCTTCGGCGTGGGTGGGCAGGGCGGCCTGCACCTTACGCTGTGGAACCATTTCCTGGTGCGTGCCACAGGAAGGGCCGGATGGATGGACCTGCCCGATGTGCTGACCACCGGCACTGCAGAGGACCGGGCGGACCAGCAATTCTGGTTCTGGCAGGGCAACCTGACCATCGGGGCCCAGTTCCGGTTGGGGGCACGTTAACCCAGCTCGCCGGAACAGTTGTCCGCAGATGGCGTAGATGACACAGATGAATACAAATGCGGATCAGTGTGGACATTCCATCGGCGACATCGGTGACATCTGTGGATAGTTTATAGACGCGGTAACTGGGCCTCAGGCTCGCGTGATTTTTTTCAACAGATGGCGCAGATGACACAGATAGATCCTGATGATGAATGGGCCGGGCGTTCCATCGGCGATATCGGTGACATCTGTGGATAGTCTTTCTTCTGCGGATATTCGCATGATGGATAAGCGCGACCCGGATACCCATGCCATCATCGGCGCGGCAATGGAGGTACACACCTTGCTCGGCGCTGGATTCCTGGAGAGCGTGTACCACGAGGCGCTGATCAGGGAACTTGATGAGCGTGGTATTCCTTACGAGGCGGAGGTAGAGCTGCTCATCGCATACAAGGGTGAGCACTTGGCCACTTTTTTCAGGGCTGACCTCATCTGCTACGACAGTATCGTGGTCGAATTGAAGGCACTCAAGGCCATCGGCGGGCCGGAGGAAGCCCAGCTGCTCAATTACCTCAAGGCGACCGGTATCGAACGCGGACTGTTGCTCAACTTCGGAAGCCCTCGGCTGGAGGTGAAGCGTATGGTGTTCACTCCACGCTAGTCAGCTCGCAGGGATGTTTCTCCGCAGATGGCGCAGATGGCACAGATAAAGACAACTGAGCACCATGCTGCACATTCCATCGGCGACATCGGTGACATCTGTGGATAATCCCTTGTCGTATGGTACAAGCTCGCCGGACAGTTCTCAGCAGAGATGGCACAGATGGATCTGAATGTTGAACGGGCGGGGGATGTCGTCGACGATATCGGTGTCATCTGTGGATGGACACTCCTTACACAGGACGCATGACCGCAAAGGTTACCGACGTGCGAAAGAAGTGTCTCATGATCCCGGCAGTGCCGCGACGATGCGCAGCGGTCCACCGGTGCCGCCCTTGATCTTCATGGGCAGGGCCACCACATGGGCCCCGGTGGGCGGAAGCCGATCCAGGTTCGCGACATTCTCAAATCCGGGGATGTTCTGTGCCGACAGGATGCGGTGGCTGCGGAAGTCCGTGCTCTGGCCGTAGTCCAGGCTGGGAGTATCCAGTCCCACGGCACGTGGCTTCCGGTTGTCCACCAGCCACTGGGCAAGCTCCGGGTCGATGCCGGGGAAGTGGAGCTGCGGGATGGCGGCCTCGCCATGCTCGGCGGTGCCCAGGCACTTCACGCGGTCGTCATAGTAGCGGTCCCAACCGGTGCGGAAGAGCAGGATGCTGTTCGGAGGAATGGGGCCGTGCCGGTTTTCCCAATCCTCCACCACGGCCACGGATATCAGGTGGTCGGCATCCTCACCGACCTCCTCCGACACGTCGATCACACAGGCAGGCCCGATCAATCGGTCCAGGGCCACACGTTCCGCGGTGTTCCCCTGTTCCGCAAAATGGACCGGTGCGTCCATGTGCGTGCCGCCATGTTCCGGCGCGCTCAACTGGTTGGAACTGTAATACCAGCCTCCGGGCGTCATCCCGTTGTATTGGGTATCCAGCTCGAAGCCGGTCGGATTGTTCGGCCAGTAGATGGTGTTCGCATCGAACGCATGGGTGAGGTCGACCCATTCCGTGGGGAAGGCGATCATGGGCTCGACCGGCTTGTCGGGTGCAGGTCCGCAGGCGACAAGGAGGAGGGTCAGGAAGAGGTTCGTTCGCATGGTGCGTTGGGTGGAAAGGGCCGTGTGAAGTTCGCATTCTTCATCGGTCCGCGGCGAGATGAGCGCGCCCAGGACCGAAGGGCATGCACAACGAACATTTCCCTTAGGTTCGTCCCATGTCAAAGCCCACGGCTGCACGGGTCCAGTCCATCGATCTGCTTCGCGGTGTGGTCATGGTCATCATGGCCCTGGACCATGTGCGCGACTACTTCCACGCGGATGCCTTCCTGTACGCCCCGACCGACCTGGAACAGACCAGTGTGGCGGTGTTCCTGACACGCTGGATCACGCATTACTGTGCACCGGTCTTCGTGTTCCTTGCGGGCACCTCGGCCTGGTTCATCCACCAGCGCAAGAGCACGAAGGACACCTCGCTCTTCCTGTTGAAACGGGGCTTGTGGCTGGTGGTGGTCGAATGCCTGATCATCTCCTTCGGCTGGTTGTTCAACCCGGAATACCCGCGCATCGGTCTTCAGGTCATCTGGGCCATTGGGGTGAGCATGATCGCGCTGTCGGCGCTGGTGCATTTGCCTTTGCGTTGGGTGGCGGTGGTCGGTGCGGTATTGGTGTTCGGGCACAATGCATTGGACGACATCCATTGGGAGAACGGCTTGTGGTACATGCTGCACGATCGCGGTTCGGTGGAACTGTTCGGTCGGTACTTCTTCTTCGCCTACCCGGTGTTGCCCTGGATCGGCACCATGGCCCTGGGCTATGCCTTCGGGGCGCTTTATGCGAAAGGCTACACGCCTGAGGTACGTCGGCGGCTGTTGCTGAGACTGGGTCTGGCCGCCACGGTGCTGTTCCTGGCCGTCCGCTTCCTGAACGAGTACGGCGATCCGCGTTCGTGGGCGGTGCATGGCACGGCTTCGTTCACGGTGCTCTCCTTCCTGAACCTGACGAAGTACCCGCCCAGTCTGCTCTACCTGCTCATGACCCTGGGTCCAGCGATCCTGTTCCTAGCCTGGTCGGAAAAGGTGAAAGGCTGGTTCGCCGATGCGCTGATCGTGTTCGGACGCGTGCCCTTCTTCTTCTACGTATTGCACATCTACCTGATCCACGTGCTGGCCATGCTCGCCGCGCAGCTCACCGGCTTCGGCTGGGAGACCATGATCCTGGACCGACCAGTGTGGTTCTCGGAGGAGCTGGTAGGATATGGCTTCTCACTTCCGATCGTCTACCTGGTCTGGATCGGGTTGGTGCTGGCGCTGTACCCCCTGTGTGTATGGTTCGACAAGCTCAAGAGCAACAACCGGCAGTGGTGGTGGTTGAGCTACTTGTGATCGTGAGCTGACGCCCCGCAACGCAAAAAGGGCCCGAAGGCCCCCTTTGCACGGGTGCTGTGGTTCATCGCTTGCCGATGTTCACTTTCAAGCCGACATAGACATCCATGCCGCCGACGTCGGTCAGCCCGAACAGACCACCCAGCTTGTCGCTTCCGATCATCAACGGACCGGCGCGCAGTGCAAGGCCCAGGCGCATGCCGCGGAACTGGTGGAAGGAGAGGGGCACGCCCAACTCGAAGTGCCGGGTCTCGACACGTGCGGTGACACTCGCAGAGGATGGGGCCAAAACACCAGCCAGTCCCTGATCGATCCCAAGCGAGGCGCTCATGTTCAGGTAGAGGCAGCCCCATGGGTTCACATCCAGGCTGGCATGGACCATGGTGGGCAGTTGCATGCGCAGGGTGTTGGCGGTCCGGGAGGCGTTCGCATCACCGAGGGTCATGCTGCTCAGGTCGGCCTGGGCCTGCTGCTGGTCCACGTACTCCAGGGTGTTCAGTTCATCCAGGTCCACGGCACCGTTCGCGATGCGGTGTGTCGATCCGTTCTTGAAGTTGATCCAACCGATATCCGTAACGGACACACCCAGGCGCACCAGGTACTTGTTGCGCGCCGCACGGACGCTATCCTCCGACCAGGTGGCCGGGCGATCCCACTCGAACACAAAACCGAGGTCGATGCCATAGCCGCTGCCCTGCATCAGGTCCGAAGCACCTGACAGGTCGGTGAGTGCATCAATATCGCTCGTCCCATATTCCACGTCGATGTGCTCCACGCGCATGGTGCTGTCCGTGAGGGCGCTGAGCGTGGCCGCACCACTGCGGGCGTACATGCCGGCGGCACCCATGGTGTACTTCGCGGAGATCCCGGCGTGCAGGCGGGCACGAAGCCCCAGGTCGATGCGTCGGCCGTAGTTCAGCCCCACTTCGCTCCAGGCCAGCGCGGCGCTGCGGAAGCGCAGTTCATCCAGCTGGCGTGCTTCGTTCTGGGAGAAGGAGATCGTATCCACGCCGAAGAAGCGCATCATGCCATCCAGCTCGGTGCCCGAGAAAGCGGCGCGCGCTCCGGTGGTGACCGCCAGCATGTTCTTCTTTCCAATGCGGAAGCCCACCGAGGGGCCCATGAAGCGGACCTGGCCGGTGACGCTGCGGTCCTGGGACAGTGACCCAGCCATGGCGCTGCCTTCGGTATCCGCGGTAAGCCTTCGATCGAAGCCGAACAGCTGGAAGGAGCCGTTGCCTTGAAGGCGCAGATAGCTGTTGTCCACATCGGCGAAGAATTGGACCAGGTTCACTTCCAGCTTGTTCTTGCTCAGGGACAGGGAGGCCGGCTGTCGGTCGAGGCCCCAAAGGCCATTGTACGAACTGCCGTTCAAGCCGTCGGCGAGCTGGGCGTTCAGGGTGCCGCCTGAAAGGATCAGGCCGGTCATTGCGAGGAGGTTCAGGGTTTTCATGGTTGCGTCGTTTTGGAGGGTCGTGCTTGTTCTGTGGACCAAAACTGCCTGCATCACCGGGCCTTCCAAAGGGTGATCGAGCAGGTGGCGAGAAGGGTCGTGTAAGCGGCAGTAGGGAGGCGATCGACCAGCTCAATGCGCAAACGCCGCAGCGGGATGTCAGCCTGATGATCGAGCCAGCAGATCCTATCAAGCCACATGCACCGGCGGCCCTGGCGCACGGGATCGTGACCCGTGGGCTCATCGCATCCAGGAACCGAAAGAGGCCGCTTGTGGGCGGCCTCTTTCGGGGTGTGGGTTTGGGTCGGGTCAGGAGCTCGTGCTCACCACGATCCGGAAGGCGATGCTGGCCTTCACCTCCATGTCCTCCTGGACGGCTTCGTTCACCTGGCCGAAGACCGCGATGGACGCATCGTCGAGCTGGAAGAACTCCATGATGTTCTCACCGCCGGTCTCGAGGTCCAGGCTGATCGCGTTGTCAGGCACATAGGACACCTGGGCGATCAGTTGCTCCATGCCGCCAGCGGCGAACATGCGCAGCTGCACTTGTCCGAGGGCATCGAAGGTGCCGTTGCCATCGATCAGTTCCAGGTGTGCGGCGGTCAGGCGCACCTCCTTCAGTTGATCCATCGTGTAGCCATTGCTCACGATCAGGTCCTCCAGTTCCTGGGGATCCACGTCCAGTTGGACCTGGATATCACCGGTCAGGCTGCTCGCGGGGACAGTGAAGGTCAGGTCCTCGTAGGCCAGGTTCATTTCGGCCTCGATGCCCAGTTCGGGTAGTTCCTCCTTGTCGCAGGCGACGAAAGCCGTTGCCAGGGTGGAGAGGATGACGAATTGGCGGATGTTGTTCAGCGTTTTCATGATTTCTCGGGTTTTGTTGGTTTGTGTTTGGTCCTTGTCGTTGATGACAGCACAAAACTGCCAGCACACAAAGCCCTTCGAAAGCATGCGCGAGCAAGTGGTCAGGGCCACCGAGCAATTGGTGGCACCATCCCGCTCCAGGGGTATCCGATCCAGCGGAGAGCGGTCCTAGGAGAGGAGCATGGGCATCTCCACGACCACGCGGGTGCCCTGCGGCAGGTCCTCGTAGTGAAAGCCGGCCTTGCCCCCGTGCTGCTTCTGCACCAGGTCCAGGCGGCTGCGCGTGATAGCCGTACCCAGCGAGGTCTTCTTCACAGGCTGCCCGGGAGTAGGGGCGGGCGCCGGCTCCTTCTTGGCGTTGCGGCCCACGCCGTCGTCCTCGATGTGCCAGATCAACTGACCCCCTTCCGGTTTCACGCGGAGCGTGATGTGACCCTTTCCTTCCTTCTGCGACATGCCGTGCCAGATGGCGTTCTCCACGAAGGGCTGGACCACGAGCGGTGGGACCAGGACCTCCTCCGGGTCGATATCCGGATGCACCTCGATCGTGAAATCGAACTTCTCCTCCATCCGCTTGCGCTCCAGCTCCATATAGCCCTTCAGGGTGTTCAGGTCATCCTCCAGGGCCACTTCGCTGTGGCGGCTGTTCTCCAGCACGGAGCGCATGACCCGGGCGAACTTGGTGAGGAAGGACGTGGCGTTGTCCGGTTCGTTGCGCTGCACGAAGGCATTGATGGAGTTCAATGCGTTGAAGATGAAGTGCGGGTTCATCTGGCTGCGCAGGGCCTGGGTCTCCAGGGTGGCGGCCTCCTTCTCGAAGCGCTCCTTCCGCCGTTTCCGGTCGGTGAAGAACCAGGCACCGAGCCCGGCGACGAGCAGGAGACCACCGGCGCCAGCGGCAATGGCTATGCGTCCGCGGTTGCGCGACTCGATCTGTGCCAACTCCTTCTCCGCGGCAAGACGCGCTGATTCCGCTTCGAACAGGGAGGCTTCCTGTTTTCGCTGGTATTGCACCTGCTGCTTGGCCAGGGCGATGCGCAGGTCTTCCTGGTCCAGGGAGTCCTCGTAGGCGCGGACCTGTTCGAGCATACGCAGCGCCGCGCCCTCATGTCCCAATGCCCGATGCGTGCGATAGAGCACCTGGCTTGCTGCAAGTGCTTGTTCGTGATCGTGCTGTTCCCGCGCGATATCCATGCCCTTCTGCGCGGCGTCCAATGCTTCCCTTTGCCGGCCCATGGTCAGCAGCACTTCGGCGCGTTCCACGTGCGGCGGAGGCAGACCAACGTCCTGGAGCAGCTCGGCGAGCTTCTGTGCACGGTCGAGGAACTCCAACGCCGCACCTGGTCTTCCAAGTGCTGCAAGGTCTTTGCCGATATGGATCAGCAATTCCTGCTCCGCTCGTTCCTGTTCGGGGATCAAGAGACGGTATTGCCTCACTTTGGCTTCCTCATCTTCCTTGCTTTCCCCGTTCCCATCACTTGCCGGAGGGCGCCGCACGATCGTGGTATCCCTGTAGTGACCATCGACCCGCATGGACGTCAGGGATCGAAGTGCATCCATCCGCTGCTCGAGCGCCTCTTCGACCTTGCCTTCTGCGTTCAGCACCGCTGCACGGCGATCGGCGATATATGCGTACCACGGCCGATCTCCTTCCGCTTGGGCGAGTTCGAGCTCTGCGTCAAGGAGCGCTCGGCAAGCACTGAGTTCGTTCGTAAGCAGGAAGGAGCTTACCAGGAGGTCCAGAGCCTGTCTTGCTTTTCTGGAAAGATCACCCTGCTCCTGGTAGTAGGTGAACGCATCGCGTGCCGGGTCGAAAGCCCTGGGGTCGCGTAAACGGAACAGCGCATTGCTCAGGCGCACGCTCACTTCCGCACGTTCCACCGGCAGGGGTTCGGGTCCCAGGTCCAGGAATTGTTGTGCCGTCTCAATGGTACGATCGGTCTCTCCAATGCTCTCGTACAACCTGACCAATTCCTGCAACCCATGCGAGCGGCCGGTTTGACCGAGGGAGGTGCTGTCCTTGAGCGCTTCCTGCAACAGGTCGATCGCTTTCTTCGGATCCCCGTCACGTTCCTGTTGCCTGGCCGCTTCCAATACATCACCCATTGCGAGCAGGCCCTCTGCTGAACTGGATGGCACCTCTTTTCCCTGGGATGGGTCCGAGCCGGACTGTTGGCAGGCCGTTCCCAGCAGGAACAACAGACCGATCAACAGCTGTCTGGACAGGGCCATGCCGGGAAAGGTAGTCGCTGCCAAGAAATGGTGTACTTGACGGTGCACTGGGATCCGGTGCTTCCAGGTTGCACAATAACTTGCTGCGCCAAGCAGGAGAACGGATGAGGAGATCGGTGCTGATTGCGTTGGCCGCGACGGTTTTCGCGACCCTGGCCGTGCTCCTCTTTCGTGAGCAGGGAAGGGCAGAGCTGTCCAAGGAGCTGGACCGCATTCAGGTGCGCTATGATTCCCTCGCGCTTGAGTTCCGGATGCTGGCGAACCTGGAGGCGTCCGTCCGGTCGGACTACGAGGATATGTTGACCGACCTGAAACAGACGGACCCCGAACTCGAACGTCGATACCGGGAGCAGCTGAGACAGACCGAGCTGGCACAGACGAGGGAGCGGGAGGCGACTTTTCAAGCCTTCCAAGCAAAGCTCAGCAAGGACGAGGCAAAGAAGGAACAGTACCGTGCCGAACAGAGCGAGAAGCAGACCAAGCAAGCGCTCGACTCCCTTGCGGTCTCCAAGCGCGAGGTGGAAAGGCGTATGAACCAGCAAGAGGCCAGTCTGTTGGCCCAGAACAGCATGGCCATCACCGGCGACCCGGCCTTGCGGGGATTGATGGCCGTACATGCGCAGCGCGCCCTGGAGCAGGCCGGGGGAGATGTGAACAGCCAGGAGACCGTGGAAGCTTTGAGCGGGGCCTTGGAGGTGCTGCAATTGAACAAGGCTCCGGGCGTACAGCTCGATCCGGTCGCCCGGACTTTGATCAAGGAGACTTCCGGGTCGGTCCTTGCGTTCGACGAGAAGGGCCACGTGAACCGGGTGCATGTGCGCGGCTGGACCAAGGAGCAGGTCCTGGATGCCTCATCGCGCGTCGATCACTTTACAGGAAGGGTACATGCCGTGGCCGAAGGGTCGCAACTGGTCCTGGCCGACAAGGACGGGGTCCGGGTGGTCGCGGTGAAGGATGGTATTGAATTGACAGGCGCCAGGCGCAGTCCGCATGAAGATCACGTCCGGGCTGCGGCACGGATCGGTGCGAACGGTATCCTGGCGACCGGGGACCTCAAGGGTGTCCTGGCCATCTGGCGTGCGGATGGGGAAAAGTTGGAGTTGCTCGGGTCGCATGAGGGATCGGGTCGCTATCGCATGATGCTGGTCCCTGCGGGTAACGCGGGGATCGTTGCCGTCGATGGGACGAGCGACCTGCATCGGGTGGCCCCTGATGGAACGTTGTCCACCATTCGCATACCCGGGAATGAGCATGGTTGGACCCTGGCGCACTACAAGCCCGGGCAGCTGCTTCTGGGAACAAAGGAGGGCGGGGTCTGGTCCCTGGATGTGGCAGGGGGGAAGCTGTCCTCCATCCGAAGCGCCGATGGTCAGCCGGTCGAGTGCCTGGCATACGATGAACGTGAGCAGGTGATCGCAGCAGTGAATGCGGTGAAGATGCTGACCGTACAAGGCAAGGGTACCGGGGCAGGGAACCGGGAGTTCCGCATGCAACTGCGGCACATTCCGAACGCCATGGTGTTCGGTAAGGAGGAGAAGCTCTATATTTCCTCGAGCGACGGGGTATGGCCGGTGTTCTGGAGCAGCAGGGCCATGGCCGCCCGGATCTGTGAACTGGTAGGAAGGACGTGGACACAACAGGAATGGGAGCAACATGTCGGAGTTGGAATGCCGGAGCCCACCTGTTCCGGGTTCTGAGCCTCGCTGCCCGTTGCTTGTCCATTGCGCTCTTCGGGATGCTATCCGGCATCGCTTCCTTCGCCCAATCCGGCTCTCAGGCGGTCGAACAAGCTTATCAGCGGGCGGAAGCCCTGTACCGCGAGGACCTGACCGCTGCGCTCGAGTTGTTGGACAGCCTCTCCGGAAGTGCCGAGGCCGATCGCGATCAGCGGGCCAGGATCCTGTTCCTGAAGGCCATCACCGAAGCCCGGCAGGATTCCATCATGGCCATGCGCGCCTCGATCGAACAGCTCTTCCGGAACGATCGTGGCTATGTCATGAAGCCTTACGATCCCCTGATCGTGGAGCTGTCGGTCAAGGAGGAGATCTATGGCACCTATGAGGGCCTTGTCGGCGGAAGGGACTTCGGCCCCGGGTTGCTGGAGAAGGACCATGGACGTTGGCGCTTCGGCCTTCAAGGTGGAGCGATCGTGCCCTTATTGGATGTAACGACCGACCGGACACTGCATGGACCGGACGGGTCGTACACGTACGAAGCACCCATTGGCTGGGAGGCCTTGGCTGTCATGGACTACGAGGTGGCGCACAACCTGGTCGTCTTTGCATTCGGTGGTTTGTCGCGCACTACGTATCGAGCTGCCAATGCTTCGGTCCGCTACGAGGAAGACGTGACCTTCATCCCGGCATCGCTGGGGCTTCGAAAGCAGTTCTGGCTGGGCCCCTTGAACCCCTGGGTGCCGTACATCCTTGCAGGTGGAAGCCATGCGTGGGTGAACACCGCGGAAGCTGTGATCGAACGCTCCGGTGATGGAGTGCGCCTGCTCGGACCCAAGACCGCCGAACGATCGGCGGAACGCGAACGATCGCAGTGGCGTGTGTTCGGTGGGGTGGGCCTCTCCCGGAAGGTGGGTCACACGGTCCTCTTCCTG
>JAGQVN010000239.1 GCA_020437905.1 Flavobacteriales bacterium | reverse complement strand
TGTGAGCGTTTCCGCTTGGGGCCGTCCAGGTGCCGCCCGCATCCGGGGTGCCACCCAGTTCGGCGAACAGACCTGATGCCGGTGAGTTCGCGCACACCGTCAGGGTGCCATCCGTTCCAGCATCTGGGGGTTGAGCCAGAGAGACCGTGACCGTCGAAGCATCCGAGCCACATCCGTTCGTGATCGAATAGGTATAAGCGCCTACGGGGTCTGACGAAGGGTCGAACGACCCGCTGTGTGGATCACCACTCGGATCTTCCCACACACCCCCGGGACCAGGAGTTCCCCCGAGCTCGGAGAACAAGTCCACTGGAGGCCCAAGCCCACAAATGGCCAGGGCTGCATCGAGCCCCGCATCCGGAACCCCTCCACTTGGATCCACCACGATGTTCAAGGAGGTGGAAGCCTGGTTCTGGATCGGACAGGCACCGTCCGATGCCTGGACCAATACGTTCACCGGCGAATATGCCGGATCGGCAGTCCAGCAGATGGTCGCTACGACCGGATTCGTTCCCGCCACACTGAATGTCGCCCCCGGCAGCAGGTTCACGGCCTGGGAGACCACGGTCAGCGAAGAACTGGCATCAGCATCGGAGAACCCCAGATCGATACAGAAGAACTCACCATCGCAGACCTCGATCGAACTGGTCCCTGTGATCACACCGCCCGAGGACCCAAGTATGCCGTCCGGCACGGGAGCTTGCCCCGTGCAATTCAGCACGGTGACCATCAGGTCGCGCATGACCGTACCCAGCAAATTGCCGGCATCATCGAACTCCTCCACCAGCACTGAGACCACGAAATTCCCGGTGATCGTCGGAGTAAAGGTCAACTGGCCGGTGATGGGGTCCACGGTGATGCCCGGTATGGGCGAACCTCCCGAGAACCCAGGCGAGTAGTTGGTCGGGGTGGGGAGAGGTGCCGCATACTGGGCGCTGATCAACGAATAGGCCAGGGAGTCTCCATCGCTTTCGGTGACCCCCATGTTGTAGTTCACGACCTGGTTCGCACAGACGTACGGAAGTGATTGGTCGGTGAACAGCGGCGAATTATTGCAGGGAGCCGTGGCGTTGTTCAGCGTGGCCTCGACATAGATGCCCGGGTTCGCCTGGAGGTTCACCGTAGTGTTCCTGCAGCAGACGGCCCAACTGATGGTCCAACCATCGCATGGTGGCAGGTTCACCACCGTTTGAAAGGTATAGACCTCGATACCTGGCAGGGGGCCTCCATTGCAGGTACTGTTCGGAAGCTCAGCTGCACAGAGCTGCGAGACCTCCAGACCCGGGGTCACGGGAATATCGAGCACATCGAACTGTTGACCACAGTCGCTCTGGAAGGACAGGTCCTGGGGAATGACAGCCACACCCGAGCAGTCGATGAACAAGTCGAGCTCGACCAGATACTGATTGCCTCCAAGACACTCGTAGGTGATGTTCCCGCCGGAAAAATGAGCAGCCCGCAACGGGAGCATCACCGAAGCGAATGCACCGGTCCAAGCCAAGATCCGCAGGAGCGTACGCATAGATCAGCCGAAGGGAAGCACGAACAACTTGCAAAGGTACTCCATCGCACTACCTGACACAATCCTTCCCGCCTGAAGCACAGGCTTTTGCGCAAAGCAGACCCTTGCTTAACGTTGGCTTCATGAACGGCCCCTGCCAATGGCTACTTTTGCCACCCGTTCAGGCCGCAACCCGCCTGCCGGGCAGGAATTGGACCAGGCAACACAGATGCAACCACAACGATCCGTGATCGGCGTCGTGAGGATCATGGCCATCGGGCTTCTGCTAGCCATGAGCCTGACGGTTTCAGGACAGGAGGACACCACCGGTCTTGTGCCTCCGGCCGACACCACAGCGGCGGAGAACCCGACCACACCCATCTACACGATCACCGCTGACGACCTGGATTCCGAGCTCGGATCGCAGGACATCTCCGGCATACTCCAGTCCTCCCGCGATCTGTTCACCTCCACGGCCGCGTTCAATTGGGGCAGTGCGCGTTTCCGGATCCG
>JAGQVN010000238.1 GCA_020437905.1 Flavobacteriales bacterium | reverse complement strand
GTGTCCCTGGCCGATGACCTGGAGGTGGTGAAGGGTTACATGCAGGTGGAGGAAATGCGGACCCGTGGAAAGTTCACCTTCCACCTGGACGTGGCACTGGCCTATCTGGAACAGCTCATCGCCCTGAAGGACAGCGTGCGGAACAAGGACAACCAGAAGGCCCTGTTCAAGGCCGATCTGAAGTATGCCAATGAACGACGTGCCTTTGCGGACAGCGTGCGCCATGCGCAGGACCTGGCCGAGGCGGCCTCGCTGCGGACCATCGAATCGCTCCGTGCCGACCGCAACCGCAACCGGGCCATCGCCTTGGGCGGAGGTGCCGCCTTGCTGCTATTGGCCGGTGGCGTGTTCTACCGGACCGATACCCGGCGGCGGCGGGCCGTGCACGAACGCGACAAGGCCCGTTCCGAATCGGCTGCGCTGCGGGCCCAGATGAACCCGCACTTCAACAACAACGCCCTGCAGGCCATCAACAGTTACCTGGGCGAGGACGACCTGGCCAGCGCCCGCAAGCTGGTGACCCATTTCGCGCGCGTCATGCGGCAGGTGTTGGAGAACAGCAGCAAGAGCGAAGTGTCCCTGGCCGATGACCTGGAGGTGGTGAAGGGTTACATGCAGGTGGAGGAAATGCGGACCCGTGGAAAGTTCACCTTCCACCTGGACGTGGCACCAGAGGTGGACCTCGACGAGGTGCATGTGCCTCCGCTCGTGTTCCAGCCCTTTCTGGAGAACGCCATCTGGCATGGCATCATGCCGAAGGAGGGCTCGGGCTCGATCGCTATGCGCTTGCATCGGAACGGTGATGCACTCTCCTGCACGATCGAGGACGATGGGGTCGGCCGGGGCCACGCACCGCAACGGGATGAGGCCTCCGGCACGTCGATGGGCTCATCCATCACCCGTTCGCGCCTGGACCTGCTGGGCCGCCTTACCGGGCGCAAGGCCTGGTTCGAGTACCTGGATGTTCCCCTGGGCACTACCGTGCGCATCACTTTGCCCCTCACCTGAGCATGGAGATCAGGGCCATGCTCATCGATGACGAGCCCGCCTTCCGGGCCGACCTGCGAGCGATGCTGCAACGCTTGTTCCCCGAAGTGCAGGTGGTGGCAGAGGCAGGGTCGGTGCCCGAAGGGGTGGAACGGGTACTGGACGAAAAGCCCGACCTGCTGTTCCTGGACGTGGAAATGGGTGCGCTCAACGGCTTCGACCTGCTGCGGCGCATCGAACCCTTCCGTCCGCAGGTCATTTTCACCACGGGACACAAGGACTTCGCGGTGCACGCCATCCGCGTGAACGCCTTGGACTACCTGCTGAAACCGATCGATGAGGAGGAACTGAACGAGGCCGTCCTGCGCGTGTTCCGGGCCATCCGGGAAAGCAGGCCCACCGACCGGATCGGCAACCTGCTCGGCTCGATCAAGAACGGCCGACCGATCGCCCTGCCTGTCTCCGATGGCTTCGACCTGCTGCCCGTGGAGGAGATCCTGTATTGTGAGAGCGACGACAACTACACCCGGATCCATACCCGTGACCAAGCGAAGCCGATATTGATCAGCCGCACCCTCAAGGAGGTGGATGATTACCTGGCGGACCGTGGCTTCGTACGCATCCATCAATCCTTCCTGGTGAATTTGCACCACGCCGTGCACTACCAACGGGGTTCTGGTGGGGAGCTGCGGCTGAGCAACGGCAAAAGCCTGCCGGTGAGCAAGCGCCAGAAACAGGTGCTGCTCGATGCCCTGGACCTGATGCAGGGCAGGAACGGGCGGTGAGGACCGAACAGATACTCACCCATTCCCACCGGATCCTCGTTGCAGCTGGCAGCAGCCCTCCCCTGCCCCTTGCTTCGCCACCTTAACCCACAGGCATGGAAGGCAGGGAAGAAACTCGATCGATCGACCACCGCCCGCTTGCGCTGCCGAACCAGGACGGCTTCCTGGTGGTCCGCCGGGAGGAGATCCTGTTCTGCAGCAGCCACGACAACTACTCGGAGGTCCATTTCACCCAGGAAAGCCGGGGCAGGCTGGTGCTGAGCCGAACGCTGAAGGATGTGGAACGCTTCCTCGCCGCTCATGGCTTCGTGCGCGTACACCAGGGCTTCCTGGTGAACATCGTTCATGTGCGCGAGTACCAGCGGCGCAGTTCGGGGGCCGAGCTGGAACTGAGCGATGGGACCCGGATACCGGTGAGCCGACGCTTCCGGCAGCAGCTCATGGACCGGCTGGACCTGCTTCCTCCGCGCAGTATCCGCTGAGCTCAGTCCGGATCCTTACCGGGACCGACCGCATTCTCGATCGTACTGGACGCGATACCTTCCGCTCACTTGCTTCGTCCCACCAAACCCAAGCACATGCTCACCTCCACCTCCCTTCGCTCCCTGCTCGCTGCGAGCCTGCTTTTCGCTTTGCTACCCATCGAACCGGTCCAAGCCCAGGAAAGCGGCACCAGCGCCAAGGAAGAGAACCCCGGCTACTTCCACGGCGGCCTGAACCTGCAGCTATCCAGCATCCGCCGCAGCTACAACGGTGCCCGGGTGAGCGTCTCGCGGCCCGGCATCATCCTTGGCCTCGGCTCGGAGTTCTTCTTCGGCGACTACATCGCCGAGCGCCTGCGCTTCGGCATGAACGTCGGTTGGTTCAGTCTGGCCAGCAACTTCGGCAGCGACATCATCAGCGCCGAACTGCAACTGTTGAAACCTGGCTTCCTGTTCAGCGCGAACATGACGGACGACCTGCGCATCGACTTCAAGTACAGCCTGATG
>JAGQVN010000022.1 GCA_020437905.1 Flavobacteriales bacterium | reverse complement strand
GGCTGCTGCCACCGCTGAGCTGGTCCGGATGCAGAAAGGTGAGGTGGCGGGCTTTTCTTTCCTTGTTGAACTTTCAACCCTGAAGGGCGTTGACCGTTTGCGCCCATTCAACCGGCACATCACGTGCCTAATGAGCTATTGACATGGACTTGAATACCACGGAGAACCAACGGATGGTCGCTCAGATGACCCGCGACCTGGTCGAGAAGCACCTGCGCCCCAGGTTGATGGAGTGGGACGAATCCCAGGAACTGCCGATCGAGCTCCTCAAGGAGAAATTCGGACCGTCGGGTCTGCTTGGCATGCTTGTACCACAGGAATACGGCGGGGCAGGTCTCGGCTACGCCGAGTATGTGACCGCCTTGGTGGAGGTCGGTCGTGTCTGTGGATCGGTAGGTCTGAGCGTGGCAGCGCACAATTCCCTGTGCACAGGGCACATCCTTCAATTCGGGAACGAGGAACAGAAGCGGAAATGGCTCCCCAAACTGGCCAGCGGACAATGGCTTGGTGCCTGGGCCTTGACCGAACCGAACACCGGGAGTGATGCCATGCGCATGAAGTGCACGGCCCGCAAGGAGGGGAACGAGTGGATCCTGAACGGCACGAAATGTTGGATCACCCATGGGATCAGCAGCGATGTGGTCGTGGCCATCGTGCGCACCGGCGAACTGCTGGATAGCAATGGCATGACCGCGTTCGTGATCGAACGTGGGACCCCCGGGTTGAAGGCGGGAAAGAAGGAGAACAAGTTGGGTATGCGGGCCAGCGAAACGGCCGAGGTGATATTCGAAGACTGCCGGATACCCGAGGCCAACGTCCTGGGCCAGGTCGGCGACGGATTCAAGCAGGCCATGAAAGTGCTTGATGGGGGACGGATCAGCATTGCGGCACTGAGCCTGGGGATAGCTTATGGAGCATACGACGCGTCGGTGAAATACGCTCAGGAAAGGGAGCAGTTCGGCAAACCCATCGCACACTTCCAGGCGATCGGATTCAAGCTGGCCGATATGGCCACCCGGATCGAGGCCGCCACCTTGCTCACCCTGCAGGCAGCCGATCGCAAGAACAAGGGCTTGAAGATGACCAAGGAAAGCGCCATGGCCAAGTATTACGCAAGTGAGGTGTGCGTCTGGGCCAGTAACGAGGCCGTACAGATCTTCGGCGGTTATGGATACACGAAGGACTTTCCCGTGGAGAAGTTCTACCGGGACAGTAAGCTCTGTACCATTGGAGAAGGGACCTCGGAGATCCAAAAATTGGTCATAAGCCGGGAAGTGCTCAGGGATTGATCCAAGGGATTGCACCGATCCGATCTGTTTCCTTACCTTTGCCGCCCTCAAAAGTTCAGGTCCAAAGTCATGCTGATCATCCCCGTCAAGGAAGGCGAGAACATCGATAAGGCGCTCAAGAAATTCAAGAAGAAATTCGAGCGTACCGGTACCATGCGCGATCTACGGAAGCGCAAGAGCTTTACCAAGCCGTCGGTGTCGCGCCGAAAGGAGATCATCCGTGCCGCCTACAAGTTGAAGATGCAGACGGAAGAACAATAGCCCGTTCTTCTTCTCCGTTGTCGATAGGCGAGGGGTCCGCGGACTTTTCGCCTATCTTGCTTTTGATGCTGAAGCAACGTTTCCTGGAGCACCTCCGATACGAGCGCCGGTGCTCGGAAAACACAGTTCTCGGCTATGCGAGGGACCTGGAGCAATTCCAGAACTCCCTGGGTGAGGGTGTCGGTCTCCATGAGGCAGGTCACAGGGACGTGAAACGTTGGCTCATGGCATTGATCGCTGCCGGCACCTTGCCGCGGTCGGTGAACCGGAAGCTCAGTGCGCTAAGGGCGTTCTACCGCTTTGCTCGAACGGTCGATCCGCAGGTGAGCGACCCTACGGCCCTCATCGAAGCGCCGAAAGCCGGCAAGCGGCTTCCCGAGTTCGTGCCAGCGTCGCGCATGGATGCGCTTTTTCAGGGATTGGCCGAACGTGGTGATGCCAGAAGCATACGCGACCGCCTCATACTCGAAGCCTTTTACGGTACCGGGATGCGACTTGCCGAATTGATCGGCCTCGAGCTTGGCGCAGTGGACCTTCAGCGTGGCACCGTCCGTGTGCTGGGTAAACGGAACAAGGAGCGGATCATCCCCATCGGCGAACAGCTTCAGCAGGCCATTCGGGATTACCTGACCGTCCGTGTGCCATACCGCGGCGGGGAGATGCCGGAACCGCTCCTGCTTAACGATCGCGGTGGATCACTGTCACGGAGAAGCGTGCAACGGATCGTAACACAGTATCTTGGAGGCGTGACCACGCAGAAGAAACGAAGCCCTCACGTGTTGCGCCATACGTTCGCCACCCACATGCTGGAGCAGGGTGCCGATCTGAACGCGGTCAAGGAATTGTTGGGACATGCGGACCTCTCTGCCACGCAGGTGTACACGCACAATACCGTCGAGAAGCTCAGGAAGGTGCATGCCCAGGCACATCCTCGCGGTGGGGGACCGGATAAAAGACCAGAAAACGAGAACGAACCATGAACGTGAACGTCCATTCCATCCACTTTGATGCCGATGTCAAACTGATCCAGTACATCCAGGACAGATTGGGAAAGTTGGAACAGTTCCATGATCGGATCCTTTCCGCCGAGGTGTTCCTCCGACTGGAACATGATAGCCAGGGCCGGGAGAACAAGATCGTGGAGGTCAAATTGGCGGTCCCTGGCAAGGATCTGTTCGCGAAGCGCAATGCTAAGACCTTTGAGGAAGCGACCGATATGGCCGCCGAGGCGCTGAGAAGGCAAGTGTTGAAGGCCAAGCCTCGCATGCGCAAGGCATCGTGATGAGCCTTCCAGGCCCGAGGATGTGCTGGATGCGATCCTGAAAACTTGTTGTTCCCAGGTTTGGCGGCAACAGGATTCTTTCTACATTTGCAGGCCCAATTTCCGGGACAGATTGATCCGGGAGGCGGGAGAGGAGCGTTCTTTTCCTTGTTGTACCTGCCAATGTAGCTCAGCTGGTAGAGCAGCTGATTTGTAATCAGCCGGTCGTGGGTTCGAGTCCCTCCATTGGCTCCGTGTGCTGGACTGGGGAGATACCCAAGCGGCCAACGGGGGCAGACTGTAAATCTGTTGTCTTTCGACTTCGTAGGTTCGAATCCTGCTCTCCCCACTGAACGGAGCC
>JAGQVN010000237.1 GCA_020437905.1 Flavobacteriales bacterium | reverse complement strand
GTCGATCTGTTCGCAATTGATGATCGGTGAGGTAGACGAGGATGACATAGTCGTTCTCGGTTTGAAAGTGGCTCCCTTCCAGACGCGTGAGGTCCGGAACGTCAGCGCCATCAGGGACGAACGCATAGACATAGTCGTAGAAGCCCTGTTTCAGCGGTGTCCGTAAGTAGTATCGGTCGTATTCGTCATCCCAGGTCATGCGCATGCCCTTTTTGCAGGACATGTCGCTGAGACCTCCGAAAACATACACTTGCCCATTTTGAAGTGGTTCATCCATGGCCAGACTGAAATGGACATAGGTATAGTCCGCGCCCAAGGGATCGCCGTCCACGTCGTCGTTCCTCACCAGGTAGCGGCCGTTCAGGTCCGGTTGGTCGAAATAGACCCGGATGTTGCGCGACGGTTGCGGGACCAGTATGGATTCCATGAGCTCCGGTCCGTCAATGATCGATGAAACGAACTGCGTTACATAGCGCAGGTTCTTCAGGTCGAAGTTCCTGAACTCGTTGCCACCCATGAACTCCGCTTCGGGGGGGTGGTCATAGATCAGCTCGTTGTTCCGGACGAACTTCGGTTTCAGTCCGGTACGAGCGTCGGACCAGTTCATGTTCTGCAATACCGTGACATGTATGTCGCTGAACGGATCCTGCACCACTACTCCGGCATGCATGATGTTCAGGTCCACTTGGTGGGCGATGTTCCGTACCTCCACATTCCGGCTGGCCACCACCCGTGCGTCGACTTGAACGGTCCGTTCCATGACCATCAGCCTCCGCGTGAGGATCACATGCTCCTCATCCCCGTCCTCAAAGACCTTCAGTATGTAATTCCCGGAGCGTGAGGGACGGATAAAATTATTGGGGATAGCTACGGTGTAATGAAAGAAGGGCCGGAATGTGTTGAAGCTCTGCCTCGGTGCCGGGATCAGGTCCGAGAATGCACCGTTCAGGTACAGGCCCTTGGAGACGTCCGAGAGCTGCCAGTCCGCTGTGCAGTGCTCCAACGTGTACGATAGGTCCCGCGTGTGCGCCCCCATATCGTCAAAACGGAGCACCAGGCGTTCGTCTCCGTTCAACTCGATGATGGGAGCGCTGAGCTCGAAACCTTCCTTGAACAATTGCACCGTATGGATATCCGGATCATAGACGGCATCGGTCAGCTTGGTCCGCTCCTCGAAGTAGTCGGGGGAGGATATGCCTTCCTGACCCCAGAGCAACGGATCTGTCCCGATAAGGATGGATGCGATCGACCAACAGGAACGCAGGGAGCAATGAAAAATGGACATCCAAGTGCGAGAACAACAGCAGACCATGAACAAGGCTAGGACCCCGAACGTCGTGGCATCGAAAGATATCTAATTTTGCCCCGCCTCAAGGGAACACGAACACCCATGTCCAAGACGATACGGATCAAGAAAGGGCTCGATATTCGGCTTCAAGGCGAAGCTGAGAAGGTCCTGGCCCAGGCCGATCCCGCCAAGGTCATCGCCATCAAACCCACAGACTTCCACGGGCTCACACCGAAATTGCTGGTGGCACAGGGTGACCAGGTGAAAGCCGGCACACCCTTGTTCCGCGATAAGTACAACGAGCGGGTCGTATTCACCAGTCCGGTAAGCGGTGAAGTTGCCGAAGTGGTCCGTGGCGAGAAGCGACGGATCCTCGAGGTGCGGGTCCTGGCCGACGCGGAGCCCATTTTCGAGGAACATGGTGGTGGTGACCCGGCGACCATGGATCGGGATGCCATCCTCGAGCAGTTGCTGAAGACCGGCTGCTGGCCCTTCATTCGGCAACGTCCGTTCGATGTCATTGCGGACCCGAAAGGCCTGCCCAAGGCGATCCTGGTGCCAGCGTTCAACACCGCCCCCCTGGCGGCGGACCTTGATTTCGTCATGAGGAATCAAGGGGCTGATTTCCAGGATGGTCTGAACGCCCTTGCCAAGTTGACCTCGGGACGGGTCCACTTGAATGTGTCCGCACAGACCACCGGGCGCGAGTTCCTGGATGCCAAGCAGGTCCAAGTGAACACGTTCGAGGGTCCTCACCCGGCAGGGAACATCGGGGTGCAGCTGCATCATCTGGACCCGCTGAACAAAGGGGAGGTGGTGTGGTTCTGTTATCCACAGGATGTGGCCATGATCGGCAGGACACTTCGTTCGGGCCATTTCGATGGTATTCGCACAGTGGCGATCACCGGAAGCGAGGCCAAGGTGCGGCGTTATGTCCGTACACGGATCGGGACACCGGTGGCACATCTCGTTGGTGAGGTGGGGCCTGACGTCCGGGTGATCAGTGGCGATCCCTTGTCGGGCGACAACGTGGGTAAGGATGGGTACCTGGGAGCCTATCACAGCCAGATCACCATTCTGCCCGAGGGTGATGCTCCGAAGTTCTTCCTGACCGATGGATGGCTCTCTCCCGGCTTTGACAAGTTCAGTGCAAGCCGAAGCTTTCCCTCCTGGATCATGTCCGGAAAGCGATATGCACCGGATACGAACCAGAACGGGGAGGAACGTGCCTTCGTTGTGACCGGTCAGTATGAAAAGGTGTTCCCGTTCGATATCTACCCCGTGCACCTCATCAAGGCCGTTCTGGTCAACGATATCGAGCTGATGGAGAACCTGGGGATACTGGAAGTAGCCCCGGAGGATTTCGCCCTCTGTGAATACGTCTGCACCAGTAAGATAGCCTCTCAGCGGATCATTCGGGAGGGTTTGGATACCTACAAGAAAGAAACCACCTAAGCGCCAGACCTCGTGAACGCACTGCGCAAACTGGTAGATAACCTGAAGCCCTCGTTTTCGGAGGGCGGAAAGCTCGAGAAGCTGCATTGGGTCTTCGATAGCTTGGAGACCTTTTTGTTCACTCCGGGGCATGCGACGAACACCGGTTCGCACATCCGGGACCCCATCGACCTCAAGCGGACCATGTTCATGGTCATCCTTGCCATGGTGCCCTGTCTGCTTTTCGGCATGTGGAACGTGGGGCATCAGCACTACCTGGCGCTGGGCCAATTCCTTGCTCCGGCTGATGGGCTGATGGACAAGTTCCTGTTCGGCGCGTTGAAGGTGCTTCCGATCGTGGTCGTCAGTTACGGAGTGGGCCTCGGTATCGAATTCCTGTTCTGTTCGATCAACAAGCATCCCATCCAGGAGGGTTTCCTGGTCAGTGGCATGCTGATCCCACTGGTGATGCCGGTGGATGTTCCGCTGTGGATGGTGGCCGTCGGGACTGCCTTTGCCGTAGTGATCGGCAAGGAGGTCTTCGGAGGAACGGGGATGAACGTGTTGAACGTGGCGCTCACGGCGCGGGCCTTCCTCTTCTTCGCCTATCCCACCATGATGAGCGGTGATAAGGTGTGGGTCAATGTGTCCACAGCAGCTGGGGAACAGGTCGTCGATGGGTTCTCCGGAGCCACTTCCATGGGGCATGCTGCCGTGGGGAATATGGCCGGAGTGGTACCCCTGATGGATTCCTTCTGGGGCCTTGAGGCGGGGAGCATCGGCGAGACCAGTGCGTTCGCCTGTCTCCTCGGTGCGGCGTTGCTGATCTTCACCGGGATCGGTAGTTGGCGCATCATGCTCAGCGTATTTCTGGGTGGGGTGGCCATGGCCGGCATTTTCAATCTGGTCGGACCTGGTCTGAACAACGCGTACATGCAGATCCCGGTGATGCATCAGCTGATGCTGGGAAGCTTCTTCTTTGGAATGGTCTTCATGGCCACGGACCCTGTGACCGCGACGCAGACCTCCACCGGAAAATGGATCTATGGCTTTTTCATTGGCTTGTTGGCCATCCTGATCCGCGTTGTCAACCCGGCGTATCCGGAGGGTATGATGCTCGCCATCCTGTTCATGAACGTGATGGCGCCGGTGATCGACCACTACGTGGTGCAGGCCAATATCAAGCGACGAGTCAAACGTGCAGCCCTGGCTGCCTGATCGACGGAACATGGCATTCGACAAGAACAGCAACGGCTTCACCTTCGGGTTCTCGATCGCTTTGGTCGTCGTGGTCGGCACGATCCTGGCGGTGACGTACATGGCCCTGAAGCCGGCATACGATGAGAACGTTCGCCGGGAAAAGATGCAGAACATCCTCGCCAGCTTGAACGTGGAAGTGGATCGGGATGCCGCACCGGAACGATTCCAGCAGATCGTCGGTAGGGCGGGGTTGATCGACGCACAGGGACGCCCCATCCCAGGGGACGACAAGGACCCCGCCAGCAGTGATGCATTCCAGCTGGACATCCTGAAACAGTATAAGGCATGGAAGGCCAACGAACTGAAGGCGGAGGAGATGTTGTACCCGGTCTACGAGGCCAATAAGGAAGGCAAGAAGTTGTTCGTATTGCCGATGGTCGGGACTGGTCTCTGGGGTCCGATCTGGGGCTATGTTTCAGTGGAATCGGATGGCCGCACCATCCATGGATCCACCTTTGATCACAAGGGAGAGACTCCGGGCCTGGGCGCGGAGATCGCCACTCCCATTTTTGAACAACAGTTCCCGGGAAAGACCATGACCGATCCGAACGGTACGTTCACGGGGATCAAAGTGTATAAAGGTGGGTCCAACACCACGGACGAACATGGCGTCGATGGGATCTCAGGTGGTACCATCACCAGCGATGGGGTGGATGAAATGCTTCGTCGGACCCTTGCCGTTTACGACGTGTACCTGAAGAACGCAACCGGTAACTCCTACTCGCAACGATGAGCACAGAGGTCGGAACCATGCCGGAGGTCAAGGAAGCCTCCCCACTGTTCGGAAAGAAGGAACGCCTTCTCATTACGGACCCGCTGAACGACAACAACCCCATCACGGTGCAGGTGCTCGGTATCTGTTCGGCCCTGGCCATCACGGTGAAAATGGCCAATGCACTGGTCATGTCCATCAGCGTGTTGTTCGTGCTCGTGTTCGGGAACATGATCATCAGCGCATTGCGCAACACCATCCCTTCGCGGATCAGGATCATCGCACAGCTGGTGATCTGTGCAGGACTGGTCACCTTGGTGGACATCATGCTGAAGGCATACGTGTATGACGTGAGCAAACAGGTCGGTGTTTATGTAGGCCTGATCATCACGAACTGCATCATCATGGGCCGCTTCGAAGCTTTCGCCATGGGCAACAAGGTCTGGCCGAGCGCATTGGACGGGATCGGCAACACGTTGGGATACGCATGGATCCTTGTTGTGGTAGCCTTCTTCCGGGAGCTTTTCGGAAGTGGAACGCTCATGGGGTTCCGTGTCATTCCTGAAAGCCTGTATGCGACGAGTGGAGGTGTTTACTTCAACAACAATATGATGATCCTGCCCCCGATGGCCCTGGTGCTGGTCGGCATCATCATCTGGATACAACGGGCCAGGAACGCCAAGCTTATTGAACAGGCCTAAGCTGCAAGCATCATGAACCTGATCAACATTTTCGTCAAGGCGATCTTCATTGAGAACATGATCTTCGCCTACTTCCTGGGCATGTGTTCTTACCTGGCCGTGTCCAAGACCGTGAAGACAGCGGTGGGCCTGGGTGCGGCGGTGATCTTCGTGCTTGGAGTGACGGTGCCGGTCAACTACCTCCTGGAGAACTTCGTGCTCAAGGAGGGTGCCTTGGCCTGGCTCGGGGCTTCGTACGCGGGCATCGACCTGAGCTTCCTCAGTTTCATCATGTTCATTGCCGTGGTGGCCGCCATCGTTCAGTTGGTCGAAATGGTGGTGGAGAAATTCGCTCCGGCCCTGTACGGAGCGCTCGGCATCTTCCTTCCGCTCATCGCGGTGAACTGTTCCATCCTGGGAGGAGCGCTCTTCATGCAGGAGCGCCAGTACAGCAACATCGCGGAAGCGACCAGTTTTGCGCTTGGCAGCGGAGTGGGCTGGTTCCTGGCCATCGTGGCCATTGCGGCCATCCGGGAGAAGATCCGTTACAGTCATGTGCCGGCACCCTTGCGGGGACTGGGCATCACCTTCATCATCACCGGCCTGATGGGCATCGCCTTCATGGCCTTCATGGGCATCAAGATCTGATCATGGGTACCACCATCCTAATCACCCTTGCGGTCTTTCTGATCGTCACGCTCCTGCTTGTTGCATTGCTGCTGTTCGCCAAGGCTAAGCTCACTCCCAGTGGCTCTGTCAAGATCGAGATCAATGGGGAGAAGACCGTGGAGGTCGACGCCGGAAGCACCCTGCTCAGTACGCTGAGCGAAGCGAAGATCTTCCTGCCAAGTGCCTGCGGTGGTGGAGGTACCTGCGCCATGTGCAAGTGCCAGGTGCTGGATGGCGGGGGGGAGATCCTGCCGACCGAGGCACCTTACTTCAGCAGGAAGGAGATCCAGGACAACTGGCGCCTGGGGTGCCAGGTGAAGGTGAAGCAGGACATGAAGATCAAGGTGCCCGAAGAGATCTTCGGCATCAAGAAGTGGGAATGCGAGGTCGTCAGCAACTATAATGTGGCCAGCTTCATCAAGGAATTCGTGGTGAAACTGCCACCGGGGGAGACCCTGCACTTCGAGGCCGGTGGATACATCCAGATCGATGTGCCGGCCTGCGAGGTGGATTTCAAGGACATCGACATCACGGCACACCCCGAATTGGTCGCCGAAGGCCGTGACCCCATGGACTTCAAGAGCGAGTGGGACAAATTCAAACTGTGGGGGCTGAAGATGAAGAACGAGGAACCCATCTTCCGCGCCTACTCCATGGCCAATCACCCCGCCGAGGGGAACATCATCATGTTGAACATCCGGATCGCCACCCCACCTTGGGACCGTGCGAAGAACGATTGGATGGATGTGAACCCGGGGATATGCTCCAGTTTCGTGTTCAGCCGGAAGCCGGGCGACAAAGTGACCATCAGTGGTCCGTACGGGGAGTTCTTCATCAAGGAGACCGGAGCTGAGATGCTGTACATCGGCGGTGGTGCTGGCATGGCCCCGATGCGCTCACACCTGTTCCACCTGTTCCACACGCTGAAGAGCGGCCGCAAGGTGACATATTGGTACGGGGGTAGGAGCAAGCGTGAGCTTTTTTACCTGGACCACTTCCGCAGCATCGAGAGGGAATTCCCGAACTTCAAGTTCTTCGTGGTCCTGAGCGAACCATTGCCCGAGGACAATTGGAAAGTGAAGAAGGACATACATGACGCTGCAGGGGACGGTTTTACCGGGTTCGTGCATCAGGCGGTCATCGACCAGTACCTCAGTAAACATGAAGCTCCGGAGGACATCGAGTTCTATTTCTGCGGACCACCATTGATGAACGCCGCTGTGCTCAAAATGGTCGATGATTGGGGCGTGCCCGAGGAGAACGTCAGCTTTGACGATTTCGGCGGTTGATCGAACCTTCCTGGCCAAATTTTCCATGGGTTCGGTTGTTCAGGACCGTTCGGTATGGAAAGGCGCCCTGCTCGTACTACTCGTATCGGCTTGCGGCCATCAGGTCGACCCGGTGGATGACCTGATGACACTCCAGGGTGAGGCTCAAGGGACCACGTTCACCATCAAGTATGTGGACCCCGAGCATCGGGACCTCTCCGATGAAGTGGACAGTATCCTGCGTGGCATCGATCGTTCCCTGTCCCTCTGGGACCCATCGAGTACGGTTTCCCGTTTCAATGAGAGCGCCCAGTTGGTGACCTCGGACCCATATTTTCTGGAGGTCCTGCAGTTGTCCCGGCTCGCGTATGCGCAAACCACCGGAGCGTTCGATCCGACCATGCTTCCCGTATTGCGTGCCTGGGGGCTTGGTCCCCGGGGAGAAGATGAGCTCGTGCTGGATAGCGTGGCTCCACGCATCGAGCGGGTCGATCTGGATGGGATACTTGCGGAACCGCCTCCTGGGCAAGACATGAGCGGGGAAGTGACCGTGACCAAGCGATGGCCGCTCATGGAATTCGACCCCAATGGGATCGCGCAGGGCTATACGGTCGATGTGCTTTGCGAGCAGCTCGTCAGGAAAGGCTTGACCGATATCCTGGTCGAAGTCGGGGGTGAGGTACGTGCCCTTGGGAAGAACCCGACGGGTTCTTCCTGGACCATCGGTATCGATAAACCCCTGCTGGATGGGCGTCGCGAACTGGAGACCCAAGTCCCGTTGGAAGGCCGCTCACTGGCGACCAGTGGCAACTATCGCAAATACCGTGAGGTGAACGGCAGGCGCTACGGTCATACCATCGATCCCTGGACAGGACACCCGGTCGAGCATGGCCTGTTGAGCGTTTCGGTCATTGCCTCCCAATGTGCCATGGCCGATGCCTTTGCGACCGCCTTGTTGGTGATGGGTCCGGAGAAGGCGGTGGAATGGGCCATGCGACGCTCCGATGTGGAGGTCTTTCTGATCATGGACGATGGGGCCGGTGGCTATGCGACGTGGTCCACCGCGGATTGGCCGGGTGATGCTGATATCAAAGGGGTGTCATTGGAGGGCCTCCTCCAGATCCGAAGTGTTCCCTGACTCAGGACCTGTACGGTCGATCAGGGAGAGCGATCAGAAGGCTGTGGGGTCGAAGAAGTTCTACGGTCCTCGGATGGCCGATCGCGCTGATCAGGCAGCGCTGGCTTCCCGCTTGCAGCGCTCCTCCGGACGAGCACCGCAGAATCCGCATGCTCCGCCTTCCTTCTGGACCAATGGGTTGTTGCTCGCACACGTACCGGCGAACTCCCCGTTCTTTCTGGCCAGGATCTTGATCGCGATCCCGGCAAAGGCCAAGGCCAGCAATCCGATAGCGAAAAGGACCGTGAGCATTTCCTTTTCCATGCTGCAAAGGTAGGGCCTTGAAGACCACTTGAGATGGCACGCGCGTGTTGCGAGGGATGCGATCCGTCCCCATCCCATAGGAGGAGGCTTCGAACTGCACCCGCTTCGCGGTCGCTGGCGTTCATCCCTGTCCGCTCGGTCGATCACGATCGCCTCACTCCCAGGAATGAACGCGCCCCGCTTGCGCGGAACTGTTTGGCGGAGAGGGAGGGATGGCTGCGCACCCCGTTTGGGGGGAGGCTTCAAACTGCAACCGCTTCGCGGTCGCCAGCGTTCATCCCTGTCCGCTCGGTCGATCATGATCGCCTCACTCCCAGGAATGAACGCGCCCCGCTTGCGCGGAACTGTTTGGCGGAGAGGGAGGGATTCGAACCCCCGGTACCCCGAAGGGCACACCTGATTTCGAGTCAGGCCCATTCGACCACTCTGGCACCTCTCCTCTTTTCCAGGCCGAGGGCGCAAAGATAGAGGCGCCATCTGCACCTCGTTGGTCACAGGTTCAGCTCGCCGATGGGCTTTCGTATGTTAGCCCATCATCCAGGGTCCGATGTTGAAGTTCCTTGCAGCCTTCTCCTTGTTGCTGGTCCTTGCTCTTCAGAACGGGTCAGTGCTCTACCGATCGACACAGGCCAACGTCCGCTTCGTGAGCGATGCGCCGATGGAACGGATCGAAGCGTCAACCTCGGCCGTCACCGGTGTGCTGGACCTTACCGACCGGTCGTTCGCGGTCCAGATCCAGGTGCGCGAGTTCATGGGCTTCAACAGTCCGTTGCAACGGGAGCATTTCAATGAGAACTACGTGCGCTCCGATCGCTTTCCCACGGCCCTGTTCAAAGGTCGGATCATTGAAAGCGTCGACCTGGGGCTTCCTAGTACGCATTCGTTGCGGGCAAAGGGCGAAATGACCATTGGTGGGGTGGTGAAGGAGCGTACGGTGGAATGTGAGTTGCGCATCGAGAAGGACGGCATCCGGGTACGAAGCGTGTTCGAGGTACCGCTGGATGACCACGGTATCCGGATCCCCCGTGTGGTCCAACAAAAGATCGCCCCGAACGTCCAGGTCCACGCAGAGCTATTCTTTGAACCTGCACCGGCGCCGAGGAAATGAAAGCCGCTGGGTCACTGGTATTGGTGCTGCTTTTCGCGGAACAGCTCGCGGCGCAATACCCGTTCACCCGGTCATTCGTGGTGCAGGATGGTGCGCAACGCGCGGAAGCCACCTGTTTGACCTTGGATCCCCGGGGTGCCTTCTGGATCGGAGGACCACACGGCCTTATCCGCACCGATGGCGAGCGCAGCGACGTGCTCCTGTCCAGGGAACAGGACCGGGTGACCGCGGTCTTCGCCGATCACCAGGGTACGCTCGTGGCCACGGGCACCGGTGCGATCATCCAGTACCTAAGCCATGGTGTTGATACCCTGCTCGTCGATACGGCACTCGCCGTCCATGCGGTGGCCGCCATCCAACGAGGGCCTGATGGCCGCGTGTGGTTGGGTACGCAGGGTGAAGGGCTGTGGTCATTCGGGACCTCGGGTCAGGAACGATGGACCGTTGCTTCCGGCTTGAACGACGACCATGTGAACGACCTCCTCCTCCTCCCCGACGGACGGATGTTCGTGGCGACGGACCGTGGTGGTTGCATGATGGATGCGGAAGGGCGCATCCTGGGCAAGGTCAGACAGGAGGAAGGGGCCACGGACAACCTGATGTTGTGCGCTGCACAGGACGAACGGGGTCTCATCTGGATAGGGACGGACCGCGGTGGAGTGATCCGGTTCGATCCCAACGAACTGCCCTGGAAATTGACCGTGATGCCGGATTCGGACCGATCGGGAAGGATCGAGGCCGTGTCCGTAGACCGCGGCATCGTGTGGATCGGCACGGACCGGAACGGTCTGCATGTGTTCGATACCAACACCGGTTTAGGTTCTTACAAACCCGTGCTGAGCGAGCAGGATGACCGTGCCCGGGTGAAGGACATGGTGCTGGATCGGGAAGGAGCCTTGTGGTGGTGTTCGGGGACCGAGCAGTTGCATCGCTCCGATCCGATGGTCCTGGTCGCTTCGGACCATGAAGGCGTGGACCTGACACAGATCACAGCCCTCTGCGCGGAGGGCAGGGACCGGATCCGTTTTGCGATCGGCGATCGCATCTATCAGCATACGACGGCTTTCGATGATGCTTCGCGTCTGTCCTTCCTGACGCTGCCCATCGACCGGGACGTGCCGATCGTGGGACTGGAGGTGGATCGCGACGGTGCGTTATGGGCAGCGACCCTGGG
>JAGQVN010000236.1 GCA_020437905.1 Flavobacteriales bacterium | reverse complement strand
TCAAAGGAGCCGGTCCATTGAGATCTATGGTGCTTTGCTGAACGCAGCCGAGCTCATCGGTGACCACGACCGCATAGCTTCCCGCGAAAAGGTCGTTCAGGTCCTGGGCGGAAGAGGTGCTGCTGTCCGGTAGCGTCCACAGGACCGAACTCACACCGGCACCTCCGGTAATGCTCAGGTCAATGCTTCCTTCGTTCGTTCCGTGACAAAGGGGCGCCACCGATATAGCGCTGATCGCCAATGCTGGTGGGGCGTTCAGGGTGACGGTCAGGTCGCTCGAACAGCCGTTCGCGTCAATGATCTGCAGGTCATAGATACCCGCATGCAGTCCGGAGAGGTCTTCCGTTCCGTATGCGGATCCGCCCGGACCGTTCCAATTGAATTGATAGGCCGGTGTACCGCCGCTCACGGTCAGGTCAATGGCACCGTCGTTCCCGGAACAACCGACCTGATACCCCAGTCCGGCATCAGAAGGGATCCCGACGGCCACGATCGGCGAGGGTTCGAGCAATTCCAGGAAGGTGGATGCCGTACATCCGTTCGCATCGGTCACCTGGAGCGTGTAAGTACCCGCACCGAGGCCGTTCTGCTGAGGGGTGGACGGAAGTGCTCCTCCCGGCCCGCTCCAGTCCAGTGTATAGGCTGGCACGCCACCCGACACACTGCTCATGATGCTTCCGCTGTTGGCGCCAGCGCACGGAATGTGGTAACCATTGTTGAAGGCGGTCGCACTGAGGAAGGGGGTCAAGGCGGGTGGTGCGGTCAGGGTGATCGAGGAAACGGCGGTGCAGCCATTCGCATCGGTAACCTGCACCTGATACGTGCCCTGGGTCAGGCCGCTGATGTCTTCTTGGTCGCTGCTGAAGCTGTTCGGGCCGTTCCACGCGATCGTGTAAGGTGCGAGCCCTCCGCCGATCGCGAGGTCGATGCTTCCATCGCTTCCATTGTTGCAGGTCACATGGGCGCCCCCCTGGTCCGGTGCGCTCAGGCTTGTGGTGACCGAGACGGGACTGTCGAGCAGATACGTAGCTGTTGCGGTACACCCGTTCTGATCCGAGATGTTCACCGTATAGCTGCCTGCGCCGATGGCGGAGAGGTCCTCCGAATTGGCGCCATTGGACCAGGAGATGCTGTAAGGGCCGGTGCCACCAACGACGTCCAGGTCGATCGATCCATCCTGGGCACCTTGACAGGAGACTCCCGATCCGTTGTGATCGGATATCGTTGCGCTCATGGCGATCGGAGCCGGCGCATCCAATTGGATGGTCAGATCACTGCTGCATCCGTTGCCGTCGGTCACGCTCACCTGGTAGTTGCCCGGTGGCAGACCGGTCAGGTCCTCCGTGTTCGAGGAGAACCCGGTGCCACTGCTCCAACTGATGAAGTAGGGAGCTGTTCCACCCAGGATATCCAGGTCGATCGATCCATCGCTTGCCGTCGCACAGGAAACCTGGATCCCACCAGCGAAGGAGGATGTATTGGCGATCAGTTCCAGGGCATCCGGCATGGTCACCGTGGAGCTTTGCTGCAGGCTGCATCCATTGGCGTCGGTGATCAGGACAGTATAGGTTCCTGCTTCCAGTCCGGCGAGGTCCTCATCGGTCGAGGTATAGCTCTGCGGGCCGGTCCAATCGGTCTGGAAGGGTGCCGTTCCGCCATTGATCGTAAGTTCAACGGAACCGCTCAGGCCACCGGAACAGGCCACATGCTCAGGTACAAGCTGTGCGTCCAACGGGAGTGGCGCATCCAGCGTGAACATGTCGTTCCAGGCGCACCCGTTGATGTCGTTGACCAGCACCGAATAGGTGCCCGCGCCCAGGCCGCTAAGGTCCTCGTTGTTCGAAACAAAGCCGTTCGGACCGGTCCAAAGGATAGAAGCGATGGCGGATCCTCCGATGATCTGCAGGTCGATGCTTCCATCGCTTCCTCCCGCGCAACCGATCGGGGAACCGTTCAGGTCCGGAATGGTGGCGCTGGCGGTCAATAGTGCCGGCTCGTCGAGCGTGACGTCGAGTTGAGCACTGCAACCATTGCTATCGGTGATCGTGGCGGAATAGTCCCCGGCGACAAGGCCGTTGATCGACGTGCCCGAATAGTTCGAACCGTTGGGACCTGACCAACTCACCGTGTATGTCGGCGAACCACCGGAGATGTTCAATTGGATGCTGCCATCATTCGCTCCATGACAGCTGATCGCCTGTCCTCCTGGATGGGTGCTCAACGTGGCAGTGGCGCTCAGCGTGCTCGGGGCGGTCAAGGCGATCGATGCGGATCCGGTGCATCCGTTCGCATTGGTCGCGGTCAATTGATAGGTGCCAGGTGCCAGTCCACTGATGTCTTCGAGCAGGGAGGTGTAGCCGTTCGGACCGGTCCATGCCAGGTTCAGAGGCGATCCACCCCCGGCGACCGTGCCATTGATGGTGCCGTCATTGGCCCCTTGGCAACTGATCGCCGTCCCACCAGGTGTCAGTGCCGGGGTCAAGGCTACGGTGATCGGTGGTGGCGCTTGGAGCGAATAGGAGGCGATCGTGCTGCATCCGTTCGCATCGGTGATGGTGACCTGGTAGGTCCCCGCCATCAGGCTGCTGATGTCCTCTTGGGATGAGGTGAACCCGGCGGGTCCGCTCCACATCACATTGTAGGGTGGAGAAGCGCCACCGAGGGTCAGGTCGATCGACCCGTCAGAAGCGCCGATGCAACTCACCGCATGTCCAGTTGGCGTCGTGCTCGTTATGGCTGAGACGGTGAACAATCCGGGTTGTCCCACATCGAACGACATGGTAGAAACACAGCCGTGCTGATCGGTAACCGTGAGGACGTAGATCCCCGCCTCAATGTTATCGATATCGCTGTTCGTCGAGTTGAATCCGTTCGGGCCGCTCCAAGCGATCTGGTATGGGGGTATCCCTCCGCCGATCGAAGCATCCACGGCACCATCACTGGCTCCCTGACAGGCAGCAGGGCTGACCGTACCCGAGATCACCAAGGGTGAAGGCTCGGTAAGGGTGACCGAGGTGGTGTATGTGCATCCGTTGGCATCGGTCAGTAGCAGGGTATAGGTGCCGGCGGTCAGACCAAGGAGGGTTTGATCGGTGGTGGTGTTACCGTCCTCATCCGTCCAAAGGGTGGAATAGGGGGCGGTACCTCCAAGCGGGGTCATCGCGATCTTGCCATCATTGCCCCCAGCACAGGACACAGAAAAGCCCCCGTTGTCATCCACCAGGATATCGGCGAACAAGGGCTGTGAAGGCTGGGACACGGTCCCTTGCACGGTCACCGGTGCGGCACATCCGTTCAGGTCCGCAATGGTGGCGGTGTAGATGCCCAGTTCCAGGCCGGTGGCTACCGGCCCGGTCTGGACTGGAATACTGTTCCAGCTGATGGCATACGCCCCGCTTCCACCCGAGATGGCTAGCGAGATGCTTCCGTCAGCACCATTGTGGCAGCTGACCGGCACCATCGAAGCGATGGAAGCTTGCAACGGTGCGTTCGGCTGGGTGATAGTGACCGAGATGCTGTTCGCGCATCCATTGGCATCCGTAACGGTAGCGGTGTACGTGCCGGCTGCAAGCCCCGAGGCTGTGGTCCCGGTCTGGACCGGCGCGGTGTTCCACTCCACGTTCAAGGGGGGCATGCCACCGCTCACTTGTACGGTGGCCATACCGGTGCTTGCTCCATGGCAGAGGACCGGGGTCGTGCTCACGATACCGATGTTGACCGCGGCTGCCGGGCCGTTGATCACAATGGTCCGCTGGTCCGAGCAACCGTTGGCGTCGGTCACAGTGGCCGTATAGGTACCTGCGGAAAGCCCGGTCGCCGTGTTCCCTGTTTGTGCCGGAATGGTGTTCCAGGAAACGGAATAGGTGGGTGTGCCGCCGGTGGAAACGACCGTTGCCGTGCCATCGGCAGCTCCAAAACAGGTCTCGTGCTGCACGGGACCAGGTTCCAGGTCCAATGACCCGGCAGGTCCAGGTATCGCAACATCCACGGTCGTGGTGCATCCGAACGCGTCCTGAACGGTAGCGGTGTAGTTTCCTGCCGTCAGCCCAGAAGCCACCTGACCAGTGGTCGGAGGGAGCGTGTTCCAAGTGATCGCGTACGGGGTGCCCCCACCTTGCACGACGATGCTTGCGCTGCCATTGCTGCTGCCGAAGCAGCTTTCCGGTAGTAGTTGGTCCAACGTGGCGACCAATTGTGCGGCCGGCCCGTTCACGGTTGCTTGTGCTGCGGCAGTGCAGTTGTTCGCATCCGTCACCGTCACCGTATAATTGCCGGCCGAAAGGCCGCTGGCTGCCGCACTGCTTTGGACCGGACTGGTGTTCCAACCGAAGGTGTACGGTGTTGTTCCTCCGGTTGCATGCACTGTCGCGCTTCCGTTGGCCTGATCATCACAGGTCTCTGATGAGGTCGATTGGATCGAAGCCTGGAGAGCTTCTGCAGGCTGGTCGATCGTTGCCAAGGCGGAACTGGTACAACCGTAGCCATCGGTCACTGTGGCCGTCCACGCACCGGCAATAAGACCAGTAGCTGTCATTGCGGTCTGTGCGGGCAAGGTGTTCCATTCCACGCTGTAGGGCGGAATACCACCCTGGGGTGCGATGGTGGCACTGCCTGTGTTGCCGCCGAAGCATGCAACATGGATCGGATCCACTATCTGTGAAGTGAATGCTGGCGGTTCGACCAGCGTCGTAGATGCGCTAGCGGCACATCCGTTCGCATCGGTCACGTTCACGGAATAGGTCCCTGCAAGGAGTGAGGAAAGGTTGACCGAGGTGGAGGTGAAACCGTTCGGACCGGACCACAGGACCTGATAAGGGCCCGTTCCCCCGGTGATGGTCGAAGTGATGGCACCATCCGATCCGCCCTGGCAGGAGATGTGTTGACCGAAGGGGAGGAGTGATGGCGTCAATTGGATGGCCAGCGTAGCAGGAGCGCCCACGTTGAAGCTTTGAACTCGGGAGCAATTGGCCTGATCAGTGACGGTGACGGAATAGGTGCCTGCCACGATCCCTGTCGGGTCCTGGCCCTGGAATGCGTATCCCCCTGGACCGCTCCAGGAATAGGAATAGGGAGGGATGCCACCGATCACGCTCAGGTCAATGGCACCGTTGGAACCACCCTGGCAGAGCGGTTGGACGGTGCTTGCCGAGAGCGTCAAGTTGCTCACCGTAACCGTGGTCGAAAGCACTTCCTGACAAGCCCCTGCGCTTATCGTGACCGAATAGTTCTGACTGGTGATCGGGGATGCCAACGGGTCGGGCACGTTCGTGGCTGAAAGGCCGGTGCCAGGAGACCAGGTGTAGTCATAGCCCCCATCCGCTTGCAATCCTGTGCTCGAACCGATGCATAGCTGTGCCGGAGCCGAGATGGTCGCGATAAGCGAATCCTGGATGCTGATCGTCAGACTGTCGATGATCGCCCCAGGACAGGTCGACGTTGAGAGATAAACGGTCGCGGTCTCGATCGGTTCGATCACTCCGTCCGCGATCGGGTCCAAGGTGACATCAACGAATGCCTGCCCGCCGGGAATGGTGGCAATGCGGGCCACCAGTGGATCGGGGTCGCCGATCTGGGCATAGTCAGTGCCGTTCAAGGCACTTCCGCCGAGGAAGTACGGTACGTCCAGCGCCGATGCGGTCACATTCTGGCGCGTGAAACGCACCACGCCGGAGTTGCAGCCCTCGATCATGTTGGACATGCCGTTGATGGTCGCGGCGGACATGGTCACCGCGTTGCTCTCGATCCGTTCGATGAACACGCCGCTATCGAACTTTCGATCCGATGCATCAGCGACGATCAGTTTCAGGTGGTAGGTCTGACAAGGCTGTACCACGGATACCGCGCTGAGCCCCACCGTAAGGCCATCATACTGCAGCTGACTTCCGCCGGCATTGTCGTAGTAATGGGCCTGATTGCTTCCATTGTTCACGTTGTTGATGGTGACGGCCTGGCTTGTTCCGGGTATCAAGGCGATGTTCTTGTCGCTTCCAATGCCGGGGTCGCCTGCGATCCCGGGGCCACTGATGAAGAATCCGAACACATCGTTGTACTGCGAGCCGACCCACTCGTTGTACTCTTCCGATCCCATCACGAAATTGAAGCGCATGGTATCACCTGAAGGGACCACGTCGAACTCGAACATGCACGCGTCATAGGTGGTGCGTCCCGTAACCGTGTTCAGGATGCTGTTACCGGGAGTCCCTTGTTGGAAGCTCCGGTTCTCCACATTATTGGGCCCGATCGCTTCGGTGATGCGACCGGAGGTCAGGATCACGCCCTCCTGGATGGACCCCAGGAGCGATCCAGCATAGGAGAACTCCCCATACCCTTCAGCATGGCATGTCACCTGCGGGTTCGAGATCGCCACACCCGGTCCGGTAATGGCGGCGGCAAGCGCGTTCAGGTCGGATTGTGGTGAAACGCTCAACTGACCGAAAGCGGCTGCCACGCTCATGCCGGCAGCTACCAGGATGCCGGTGCATCTGGAAATGATATTGAGCGGAAATTGACTGCTCGTTCTCATGTGCTTGGCGTTGCTCATCGTGCTTGTGCACATTGATCCATCAGCTGTTCCATCGTATCCCGCACTCGGCGGGCCGAGATAGAAGTGTTCGTTGGCCCCAGCTTTCGCCTGAGCCATTGTTCCAGATCGCCTTCGCGTGCCGTAGCAGGAAGGGAAAGCACCAGAATTCCCGCTGGGATGCAGGCATATTCCACACGGGTGATCCCTTCGGCAGAGGCACTGCGTGCTATCGCATCGCGCAGCTCTGAGGTAAGCCCTTCGATCCGGTACGCGACCGGATCAGCGGTCCCTTGCGCGCTCAACGCCATCGGGGCGGAGCACATCAGGATGGATAGCAGGATACCTGTGAACAAGTGGTTCTTGTACATGGGCCATTAGGTCTTTCGTCCGATCCGGACCAGCATGGTCCTTCACGGTCGGCCCTTTATACCGGTACCTGGAAGCAAAGGTTGCCCTTAGGAAGACGCGCTATTCCGCAGAGCGGCCCATGAGCGTGGCGTACAAGGCCACTCCCGCAGCTACAGAGACGTTCAATGAACCTGTCCGCCCCACCATGGGTATGCGAGCCAGGTCGTCGGCCATGCGCAACACCGCATCCGAGACCCCGGTCTCCTCCGAACCCAACACCAACATCAGGGGTCGGTCAAGGGCCAACTCTGCAAGTTCCACCGAGGCTTTCTCGGTGCATGCCACGATCGCCAATCCGTGTTCGCGGACCCGCTGGGCCGCTTTGGCAATGCTTTTCACCCGGCAAACCGGGACACGGAGAAGTGCTCCCGCAGAGCTCTTGACCGCGTCCGGTCCGAGCCTTGCCGAACCCAATTGGGGTACCACCAACGCGTGTGCTCCCAGACATTCCGCGCTCCGAGCGATGGCGCCAATGTTCCTCACGTCCGTAACACCGTCCAGCGCGAGCAGCAACGGCCGAGCTCCACGCTCGTACAAGCTGCTCACAACCTCGTCCAGGTCCTGTTTGGGTACAGGACCGATGAACGCCACGACCCCTTGATGTTCGCCCTTTACGAGGCGATCCAACTTCTCCGGAGGCACTATGGACAGGGAGATCTCAACTGCCCGTGCTGCGTCCCGGATCTCCTTGAGCCCATCATGAAGGGATCCCCGCCTCAACAGGATCCGCTCCACGTTGGCTCCTCCACGGATGGCCTCGAGGACGGGATGAACACCATGGATGATGCCGTTCTTCTCCACGGGTCAATTCTGGAGGACCCTGCCGTTGCGCCAACTCTCCACGTTCCGATACCAGGCTCCCTTGAACGTGGGATCGCGGTCCAGGACCAAGTCGTTGTT
>JAGQVN010000235.1 GCA_020437905.1 Flavobacteriales bacterium | reverse complement strand
CCTCGCCTCCGTAAGGGCCATCTTCATCAGGATCATGTCGCTCAACGCGATCCGGTCCGATTCCCAATTCTTGGCTTTGGCTGCGATCAACGCGTCGTGCTCCTCGCTCTGCTCCACGCTACGTCGGAAAAGCAGGGAAACGAACTGGCGCTCCTCCTCAGGAGTGCCGACCACCTCGGAGAGCAGGGGCCCCAGTCCCTTTGGCGGTCGCAACTGCTCGATCGTACGCTTCACCAGACCACAGGCGAGGTCCAAGTCCTCCAACCAATAGATGCTGCGCGCCTCGTAGTGATCGTGCAGCACTTCCTGGTCGGCGATGATATCCACGAACACATGCAACAGCATGCGCTGTTCGTCCTTGATCGTGGCCGCATCCGCTTTCATGTACGACTCGAACTCCGGGTCCTCGGCAATGCGCCGGAAGAGGCGCTGTACCATCTCCTTGTGACCCACCCAGTTCACCTTCCTGCGCTCCGCTTCCACAGCGAGCACCGGATCCTGCGCAAGCGCGTTCAGCAGCGGACCATCCACGAACCGGCGGTTGGGGTGAAGGTCCTGGTCGGTGGGCAAACGCTTGTTCATTCGCTCTTCGATGCGCTGTTCAGCGACCGACCGCAACTCGCCGAAAAGCAGCAGGAGGGATATGTACAGGTCGAAGGTCCGTTCGATGCTCAAGAAGAGCTCCTTCTCCACTTTGGCCGCGCTTCCCCGATCGCTCTGCCACAAGGCATAGAGCGACTGGTAGACCTTGATGCGGAGATAGCGCCGATTCAGCATGATCAGAAGTTCAGACCGGCCCTTCGGATGCTTTGGACCCTTTCCTCGGCCGCTTCATTGGCAGCTTGAAAGGTGGGGATCCCTGCCGATCGGCTACGGTCGAAGATGCGCAATGCTGTATCGTAGATGGCAGCGGTCTGGCCCAAGGCAGCATCCCGGTCGTATCCCTTCCGCTCCCAGGCACAGTTGATGATGCCTCCGGCATTGATGAGGAAATCCGGAGCATAAAGGATCCCTTTGTCCATGACCGCCTTCCCGTGTTGGGCCTCGTTCGCCAGCTGGTTGTTCGCACCTCCTGCGATAACGGCGCATTTCAGGCGGCCGAGCGTCGCATCGTTCACCGTGGCACCCAGGGCACAAGGGCTGTAGATGTCAACGTCCGCATCATAGATCGCCTCCGGAGCCACCAAGGAGACCTTCGGGTGCTTTACTCGGATGGCCTCCATCTTCTCCTCATGGATATCGGTCAGGATCACTTCCGCTCCTTCGTCGATCAAATGATCGACAAGGTGTGCACCCACATTGCCTGCGCCTTGAACGCTCACCTTTCTACCCGACAGGTCGTCGGTTCCGAACGCCACCTTGGCCGCCGCTTTCATGCCCATGAACACACCATAGGCGGTGACCGGGCTCGGATCCCCGCTCCCTCCCATGTTCAGGGGAAGTCCTGCGACATAAGGGGTCTCCTTGCGCACGTTGACCATCTCGTGAACGCTCATACCTACGTCCTCTGCGGTAATGTATCGACCGTTCAACCTGTGCACAAAACGACCGAAGCGTCGGAACATGGCCTCCGATTTGCCTTGTCGCGCATCGCCGATGATGACCGCCTTGCCTCCACCGAGGTCCAAACCCGCCAGCGCGCTCTTATATGTCATGCCGCGGCTGAGCCGCAATACATCCGACAAGGCTTCCTGTTCGTTGGTATAGGGCCACATGCGCGTACCTCCCAACGCCGGGCCGAGGGTCGTGTCATGCACCGCAATGATCGCCTTCAGTCCCGTGGGGCGATCGAAACAGAAAAGGACCTCTTCATGATCGAATATCCCCATGCGACCGATCACTCCGGTCTCCTGCATTGTATCTGTGAGTTCCATGGTTTTTCTAAGGCGGTCCTCGAACCGGTTTCGGCTTCTGAGCGTAATGCCCGGACGAGGCCGCATCCAAGGTTGCGATGCATGCGATCCTACCTTTGTAGCGATCAGGCCCCCATCTTGGGCGCGGCAAACATAGCAACATCGACCACCTCGCATGCGACCGCTGCTCAAGCTGAACCCGTATTTCGCAAAATACTCCGGTCGCTTGGTGCTGGGTACGTTGTTCATCGCATTGAGCAATCTCTTCGCGGTGTTCTCGCCTCAGGTCGTTCGCGAGGCTATCGACCTGATCGCCACGGGTATCGAACAAGGCTCGCTTCCCATGGAGCAACGGTCCATGGGAACGCCGACGCTGATGGCAGCTTGGCTGGGACCGTTGGGAGTTGACCTCAATGCCCTGTTCGAGGACCTTTCTACCAAGGGATCGATCGCCACGGCGATCGCCAAGAGCGCAATGATCCTCGGTGCCCTGTACCTGGCCTTTGCGCTCATCAAGGGTGTCTTTCTGTTCTTCACCCGGCAGACCATCATCGTGATGAGCCGACTGATCGAGTACGACCTGAAGAACACGATCTACCGCCACTATCAACAACTGGACAAAGCCTTCTATAAACGGAACAGCACAGGTGATCTGATGAACAGGATCAGCGAGGACGTGAGCAAGGTGCGCATGTACCTCGGACCGGCCGTGATGTACACCTTGAACCTGGTCGTGCTGTTCGTGCTATGCATCGGGTTCATGATCAGTGTGAACCCCGAACTGACCTTGTGGACCCTGCTGCCCTTGCCCATCATGAGCGTGGTGATCTATCGGGTCAGCGACCTGATCAATCGCAAGAGCATGGCGGTGCAGCAACAGCAAAGTTGGTTGAGCACCCTGGCTCAGGAGACTTTCAGTGGCATCCGTGTCGTCAAGGCCTATGCCAAGGAGGATACCCTCATCGACCGCTTCGGGCAGGCGGCTTCGGAGTTCCGGGACAGGAGCCTGGAACAGGCGCGTGTCGACGCTTGGTTCATGCCCGCCATCATGGGGCTGATCGGGATCAGCACCGTGGTCACCGTGTTCGTGGGGGGCAGCAAACTGCTCGCAGGGGACCCTACCATTACGGTCGGGAACATCGCCGAGTTCATCATCTATGTGAACATGCTCACCTGGCCCTTTGCCAGCGTTGGATGGGTCACCTCCCTGGTCCAGCAGGCCAGTGCATCCATGGAACGCATCGATGAATTCCTATCCACCCGTCCGACCATCATCAGTGGTGACGAACGGCCGGATCGTATCGAAGGCCATATCCGCTTCCGTGAGGTGAGCCTCCGACATCCGGATACAGGTATCCTGGCCTTGGACAAGGTCTCCTTCGAGGTCCCGGCAGGGAAGACACTGGCCATCGTGGGACACACGGGCTCGGGAAAGAGCACGCTGGCGGAATTGATCCTGCGGCTGTACGACGCGACCGAGGGTGTCGTGGAGATCGACGGAAAGGCGATCGAAGGATATGACCTGGACGCTCTCCGTCGTTGCATCGGCTATGTACCTCAGGAGGTCTTCCTGTTCAGCGACACCATTCGCAACAACATCGCCTTCGCGATGGACGAGGTGGATGAGTCTGCGGTGCAACGAGCTGCGCGCATGGCCAATGTGCATGAGAACGTGATGGAGTTCCCCAAAGGCTATGCAACGATGCTTGGCGAGCGAGGTGTGACCCTGAGCGGAGGGCAGAAACAGCGGGTGAGCATAGCTCGAGCCCTGGCTGCCGACCCTGCGATCATCGTGCTGGACGACCCCCTGAGCGCGGTGGATACTGCGACCGAGGAAGCCATCCTGAGCGACCTGAGGACCCACTTCGAGGGCCGTACGAAGGTGATCATCAGCCATCGGATCAGCGCGGTACAGGACGCGGACATCATTCTCGTCCTGGAGCATGGTCGGCTTATCGCTTCCGGGACCCATGGCTCGCTGCTCGGATCGAATGCGACCTATGCCCGGTTATATCAGGAACAACTGTTGGAGGAGGCGCGTTCCTGATAGCCTTCTTAGAGGATTTGTCCGGCTCATGGGGCATTCTATCTTTGGAATTCCGGACCAAGAAGCGGAAGAGAATGGGCGACGATCGTGAGGATGTCTATTCCAAGGCCATACGCGCTGGCAAGCGGACCTATTTCTTCGATGTGCGAAGCACGCGCGGCAGGGACCTGTACCTGACGATCACAGAGAGCAAGAAGCATACCCGGGAGGACGGCAGCGCCAGCTACGAGAAGCATAAGATCTTCCTGTACAAGGAGGACTTTGACAAGTTCAGGGACGGACTTCAGGATGCCTTCGACGAGATACAGCGGCTGCGTGGAACGGGCGAGTATCAGCAGGACGACCATCAGGAGCGGGTACCGGACGAACGCCCCGGAACGCCTGGCACCCCACCCGATCGCTTCACGGATGTGGATTTCGATGATCTGGGTGGCGATCCGCCGGATCGCACCTAGGCCATGATCAGATCGATCTGGTCGGCGATCAGTGCCTGAGTGGGTGGATGGTCCAGTTCATTCCGTCCGTCCAGGGCCGCAAGTATCGCTGCCAGTCGCGGTTTGAACCAAAGCACATCCATTCGGAGGTAGTGGAAAACCGCTGCCAGTTGGTCCAATCCACGTAGGTTCCCGCTCTGACCATCGCTTACTCCGACCAGCGAGGACCGCTTGCCATACAACACCTTCGGGGGTATCAGGTCGAGGAACAGTTTCAGCACTCCGGGAAAACTACCGTTGTACTCAGGGACAATGAAGACAAGGTCGCGCACCGGACGGAGATGTTCCTCGATCACCCCCCGCAGGAACGGCGATGGAGCGCCATAGGTTCCCCAACGATCGAGGTCGCGAGGCAGTTCGCGAAGACGTAAATGGCCAGCCGGTATGTTCCGTTCGTTCAGTATCCTGAGGTACATGGCAGCTACCTTCTCCGTATTGTTATCCACACGATCGGTGCCACTGATGACGGTGATCCGAGGGCTTTGCATCGACAGGTCGTTGTTCAAAAGTCATGGCTCCTGGAGAGCCGACGTCCGGCTGCGAAGATGATACTTTGCGCCGCATGGTAAACGTTGGCCCAACGCCTACCGATACCGTTCCCTTGACCCGCTGATGCGCATCACCTATTACGGTCATAGCTGTTTCGGCGTACACGTCGATGGTCAGGACCTGCTTTTCGATCCGTTCGTTTCCGGGAACGAGGCAGCCAGGCACATCCAGGTCGATACCATCCCTGCCTCCATTGTCCTGTTGACCCATGGTCACGGTGATCATGTGGCGGATGCTCAGCGGATCGCTGACCGGACGGGAGCCACCTTGATCAGCAACTACGAGATCGCTTCCTGGTTCAGTGGGAAAGGGGTCAAGGACACGATCGGGATGAATACCGGGGGCACCGTGCTGGTGGATCGCATTCAGATCAAATTCGTCTGGGCCGCGCACAGTAGCCAACTGCCGGACGGCAGCTACGGCGGTAACCCAGGCGGTTTTGTGGTCCGGACCTCTGAAGGCGCATACTACAATGCCGGTGATACCGCGCTGCACATGGACATGCAGTTGCTGGCGGAGGAACAACCCAGGTTCGCCTTCCTACCCATCGGTGACCATTTCACCATGGGGGTGGCCGATGCCATCCGCGCGGCGGAAATGGTCGGCGTGCGTCAGGTCATAGGCATTCATTACAACACCTTCCCACCCATCACCATCGACATGGAAGCGGCTGTGAAGGCTTTTTCGGATCGATCCATCACGCTCCACCTGCCCGCGATAGGCAGCACCATAGAACTTTAACCACGAAGACCTTACATGGCCAAGATCATATCCATAGTGAACCAAAAAGGAGGGGTCGGCAAGACCACCACCGCCATTAATCTGGCCGCCTGTCTGGGTGTCCTTGAACGCCGCACCCTGCTGGTCGACGCCGATCCTCAAGCCAATGCGACAAGCGGTGTTGGTTTTGACCCTCGTGAGGTGAAGGCGAGCATCTATGAGGCCATCATCAATGACATGCCGGCCACGGAAGCGATCCTGGCCACGGACAACCCGAACCTGGACATCCTGCCTGGCCACATCGATCTGGTCGGTGCGGAGATCGAGATGATCGACATGGCCGATCGCGAGCACCAACTGAAGCGGGTCCTGGATCCCCTTCGGGAGCTTTACGACCTGATCATCATCGACTGCTCCCCGTCGCTGGGGCTTGTCACCGTGAACAGTCTGACCGCATCCGATAGTGTCATCGTACCGGTGCAATGCGAGTACTTCGCCCTGGAGGGCCTGGGCAAGCTGTTGAACACCATCAAGATCGTGCAACAACGACTGAACCCGGATCTGGCCATCGAAGGCATGTTGTTGACCATGTACGACAGTCGCCTCAGGCTTGCCAACCAAGTGGTGGAAGAGGTGAAGACCCATTTCCAACAATTGGTGTTCGATACGGTGATCCATCGGAATGTTTCCCTGGGCGAGGCCCCAAGCCATGGGCAGACGATCATCATGCATGACGCAAGCTGCAAGGGAGCGGTCAACTACCTGAACCTGGCGCGCGAGATCCTGCAGAAGAACGCCATGACCAGGATACCTGAGCACGCGCGCACGATACCTGTGGCCCTATGACCAAGAAACGTGGACTGGGACGCGGACTGAGCGCCCTGCTGGAAGACCCGAACACGGATATCACGGAGCGGGCGAGCATAACCGAGGTCGGTGGCACGCGGACAACTGGCGGCGTGGCACAATTGGCACTTTCGCAGATCGAGCCGAACCCCTTTCAGCCGCGCACTCATTTCGCACCGGAAGCCCTGTCGGAATTGGCGAGCAGCATCGTGCAACTGGGTGTCGTGCAACCCGTTACGGTGCGGAAGGTAGGCTATGACAGGTTCCAGCTGATCAGCGGCGAACGCCGTTTCCGGGCGTCGCAGCAGGCGGGCCTGACCCATATCCCGGCCTATGTCCGTGTGGCCAACGATGAAGCCATGCTGGAAATGGCGCTGGTCGAGAACATCCAGCGCGAGGACCTGGATGCCATCGAGGTCGCCATCAGCTACAAGCGGCTGATCGAGGAGGTTTCCCTCACACAGGAACAGCTCAGCACCCGTATCGGGAAGGACCGAACGTCGGTGACCAACTACCTCCGCCTGTTGAAGCTTCCTCCGGAGGTGCAACTGGGCATTCGACAACGACAGCTCGGAATGGGCCACGCACGTGCCCTGCTGTCGGTGGATGACCCGGAAAAGCAGATCGAGCTCTACCGCAGGATCGTTGAAAGCCAGATGAGCGTGCGCGAGGTCGAGGAAGCTGCACGAACGGCCCGGAAAAATCCCAAGCACCGGGGAGCCAAAGGATCCGACAAGGTCCATCCGGACACATCGGCGAAACTGGCGGAACTTTTCGGCACGAAAGTGGCGGTGAAGGAGAACAGCCGTGGAAAGGGACGCATCGAGATCGCTTACAAGGACCCTCACCAGTTCGAAGCCATCCTTGCCAAGCTTGGCATCTGAAACCATGCGAGGCCTTCTGACCGGGTCATTTCTGGTCCTGACGCTGGCTTTGACCGCCCAGAATGATACGCTCTCCACCACGGCAGAGGAGCGGTCGGACAGCACTTCCAGGCTTTCTTGGGAACAACGGCATTCCCCGGCGCGCGCCACGCTGTATTCAGCGCTCCTTCCCGGTTCCGGCCAGGTGTACAACCGCAAGTACTGGAAAGTCCCCATCGTACTTGCAGGCTTGGGCACCAGTTACTACTTCATCCGTCAGAACCGGACCGAGTACCTGCGTTACAAGGAGGCGTATATCGCCGTTGTCGACGGGGACCCGGACACCATCGACGAGTTCGAAGGCCGGTTCAGCGCCGCGCAGCTGCTCGATGTGACCGACACCTACCGGCGCTGGATGGAATGGAGCTATATCGCCATCGGGCTCGTATATCTGCTCAACGTGGTCGATGCCGCGGTGGACGCCCATTTCGTGCGCTTCGATGTGAGCCCGGACCTGACCCTGGGCATCGGTCCTTCACTTGGTCTGGCCGCACAGGGAGCCCTGGGATTGCAGATCGGCCTGAACCTGTGATGCACCGCTCGAACCGGCGAGCAGCCACTCCTCCAATGCACCGCCTGACAGCCTCCTGGGTCGGGTATCTTCGCAGCCGATGAAGATAGCCCTGTACGGACATGGCCGCATGGGAAAGGCCATCGAAGCGGTCTGCGGAACGCGCGGACACGACGTGGTGCTTGCGGTGGGCCGCGAGAACAGCGGAACTCCTCCGATCGGGGCCGACGTGGCCATCGAGTTCAGCGTGCCGGATCAAGCGATCGCCAACATCGACCTGTGCCTCCAGCATGGTGTCCCAGTGGTGGTCGGGACCACGGGATGGTACGATCAGCTTCCTCGGGTGGAGGCCCTCGTTGCCAGCTCAAAAGGTGCTCTTTTGTGGGCGAGCAACTTCAGCCTGGGTGTGAATCTGATGTTCCGACTCAATCGGATGTTGGCATCCCTCATCGACCCCTACCCCGCATACGGGGTGCACATCGATGAAGTGCACCATGTGCACAAGTTGGACGCACCCAGTGGCACCGCGCTGACACTTGCCCGGGACATCGACCTTCACGCGCAACGGTTCCACGGTTGGAGGAAAGGCGAGGCAGGTGAAGCTTCGGCACATGGAGCAGTGCCGATCATTTCTGAGCGCAAGGGCGAAGTACTCGGAAAGCACTCCGTCAGCTGGACCTCTGAGGAGGATCGTCTGGTGTTGACCCACGAAGCATTCGGCAGGACCGGTTTTGCCGCAGGCGCCGTGATCGCTGCGGAATGGCTGCTGGGGCGTACCGGAACGTACACCATGGACGATGTGCTTTCTAACCCCTGATCCGATCGCTGGAACCGTGCACTAGACATTCGGAAACGACCATGATGCCTTACTTCATCCTTTTCAGCTATTTCGCGGTCCTGTTCGCCAGTCTATGGAAACTGTTCCAGAAGGCCGGCAGACCTGCCTGGGCCGGCTTTGTGCCGGGGTACAACGTCCTGGTCTGGTTGCGGATCAGTGGGAAGCCTTGGTGGTGGATCTTTCTGTTCCTGGTACCCGGAGTGAACCTGTTGATGTTCATGATCATGAACGTGAACGTGAGCATCGTGCTTGGCGAAAGAGCCTTCAAGGACCACCTGTTGATGACCGTACTGCCCTGGTTGAAGATCCCACAACTGGTCTTCTCCGACAAGCCATACATAGGCCCGATACCGGCGGAGCAGCGCAAGCGTGGCTTGCTTGGCCAATGGGGGGATGCCATTCTGTTCGCGGTGATCGTGGCGACCGTATTCCGGACATTCACGTTCGAGGCGTTCACCATTCCCACCCCTTCCATGGAAAAGAGCCTTCTGGTAGGGGATTACCTCTTCGTGAGCAAGTTGAGCTACGGGCCCCGCATGCCCATGACCCCCCTGACCTTCCCGTTCACACACCACACCTTGCCCTTCACCACCAGCACACCCAGCTTCGTCAACTGGTTCAGCCAACCCTACAGACGACTGCCGGGGTTCGGGGACCCGGAACGGGGCGATGCCGTGGTGTTCAACTTCCCGGAAGGGGATACCGTAGTGGCCAATTTCCAGAACCAGAGCTACTACCAATTGGTGCGCGACCACGGACGCGACAAACTGAATGACCCGAACTATCGCATGCTGAACATGGTGGACGGACAGGTCCGGCAGGTCCCTGGAGGCGGTTTGCTGGTGAGGCCGATCGACAAGAAGGAGAACTACATCAAACGATGTGTGGCGGTGGCTGGTGACACCCTGGAGGTCCGACATGGGGCCGTGTTCATCAATGGTCAGCCACAGGACCTTCCTGAGATGGCACAGTACGCCTATGAATTCGTGCTCCGTGACCGTTTCAATGAGCGCATGTTGAAGGAGCAATATGATATCAGTCCGGACGATATCGGTCCAGGAGAGAACGGTGGAGTGAGCATTCCCTTGACCGAGAAGAATGCGGCGAAACTGGCCAAATTCTCCAATGTCATCGATATGGAGCGTCAGGACCACCCCAAAGGCTACGGCACCGATTTCCATAAGCTACCCTACTTTCCGAACCATCCTGACTTTGATTGGAGCGAGGACAACTACGGTCCGATCTGGATCCCTAAGAAGGGGACCACTATTGAACTGACCCTTGCCAACCTGCCCCTCTACGAGCGCGCCATCCGGGTTTACGAAAAGAACGAGCTGTCCGTGAGCGATGGAAAGATCCTCATCAACGGAGAAGAGACCAGCGGCTACACGTTCCAGCAGGACTACTACTGGCTGATGGGCGACAACCGCCATCGGTCTCAGGATAGCCGGTTCTGGGGCTTCGTCCCCCACGACCACGTGGTAGGCAAGGCGGTACTGGTCTGGTTCACCAAGGACCCCTATACCGGCATCCGATGGAAGCGCCTCTTCACCCTGGTCGACTGAACGACGGGACGGGTGCATCCTCATGATGCGCCTGCCTTGGCGGACATGGAGGTTGCTCGGTCCTTGGGGCAGGGCATTCGTACGAGCTGCGTTGGTCCTGGTGACCTTGCATGTGCTCGTCATGCGATGGGCCATCGTCCAGAGCATCAGCATGTACGCCACCTTGACGACCGGTGATGTGCTTGTTGTGGAACGCTGGCCGAAATGGACCGGTCTGGAACGGGGCGATATCATCATCTTCAGGGACCCCACCCAGGACCATGAAGCGTTGACGAAAAGGCGGTCCATGGTCAAACGACTGATCGGCCTGCCGGGCGATACGGTCATCATCAGCTCCGGGAAGGTCTTTGTCAACGGACGATCGATCGGTCCATTCCCGGGCGAAACGCGCCGCTACCTCGTCCAGGTCTCGGACAGCATGCCCCGCGAACAGTTGCTCGATCTCCTGGGGCTTCCCGCGGAACTATCCCCTCGACCAACCGGCCCAATGGAACTGCCACTGACCGAGGAACGAGCCAGGGATCTGCTCGGGAACGGGCTTGTGGAGCGAGCCGAACCGTTCAGTGCTTCCCGCGGCAGACAGCGGCACCTGTTCCCTTTCAGTGCCCGGCATGCATGGAACAGCGACAACTATGGACCATTTGAAGTTCCGAGGAAAGGAGCGCTTGTCCCCCTGGATGTGGACGAACTGCCCCGATATGATCGGATCATCACCCAGTACGAGGGTCACGACCTGCAGGTCTCACGCGGACAGATCCTCCTGGACGGGCAGCGGGTGGACCACTACCGGATCGAGCAGGATCACTTCTTCGTCCTCGGCGATGCTCGTCACAACAGCTCCGACAGCAGGTTCTGGGGCACTGTTCCCGAGGACCATATCATTGGCCGTGCCCGTGCGATAATCTGTTCGTGGAACGAGGAAAAGCAACGCTTCCGATCGGAGCGATGGTTCCGAACGATCGATCAACGGCAGCTCTAAGGCCTGTCAAATCGGGGTATTTTTGGGGCGTGAACTGGCGCTGGTGTTGTTGTGTCATCCTGATGATCGGTTGTAGCTCCGCTCCGGAGGACCCCTGTACCCGTTTCTTCGAGCCCTATCCGGACCTGGTCTCCGGTCGCATGAGACACCGGCAGAACGCTGCGCTGGTGGATGCGATGAAAGCCTATTCGGCCGGTGACCACGCCACAGCGATCACCGGTCTTGAGCGGTACATGGAGCAGGGAGCCGAAGGGCGTTCCGACGCACGCATCTACCTGGCGAGCTCATACCTGGCGGTCGGAAGACCTTACGATGCGGAATTCCAGTTGGATCAGCTGGAACGATCGCCCAACAAGAGCTTCGCCGAGGTCGTGGAATGGTATGATGCGCTCTGCTGGCTTTGCAGTGGCCAATTCGGCAGGGCATTGGAACAGGCCCGATCGATCGCAGCGCGGCCACGCCATACATACAAAGAGCAGGCCGTGGCCTTGATGGAGGATCTGGAAGGACGATGAACCAGGTACTGTCCAATTTGCGGAAAGGGCTTCAAGGCCCTCTGCCCGGTCATGATCGGTTCATGGAGCTTGGCGGATACAGGCGGCCTGACATGGAGGCCGCGCTTCGCAGGGAACCGAACCCAAGGGAAAGCGCTGTCCTGGTGACCATCTACCCCAAGCTTGGTGTGTTGCACTCGATGCTGATCCTGCGTCCTGAGTACCCGGGTGTACACAGTGGTCAAGTGGCCTTCCCGGGGGGGCGGCGGGAGCCGGAGGACCCGGACCTTCGTGCAACGGCACTGCGCGAGTTCGACGAGGAGATCGGTGCTTCGATGCAGCGGATGGAGATCATCGGTGGGCTGAGCCCCGTGTACATCCCTCCAAGCCGTTCCCTGGTCACACCTTTTGTGGCTGTCGCAGAGGGACTCGGGACCATGCGACCAGATCCGCGTGAGGTGGCCCGGGTGATCGAGTTCCCGCTGCACCTGCTTGGTGCTTCGGATGTTCTCCGACACGGAGAGCGGTATGTGGAGGTGCTTGGACGAAAGGCCAGGGTCCCCTACTTCGACATTCAGGGAGAAATGGTCTGGGGTGCGACCGCCATGATGCTGGCCGAGCTAAGCGAGCTGCTCTACGGCAGGTGAAACACCGATCAACTTCAGGAAGCTTTCGTTCGGAATACGACCCGCGTCATCGGCGCTGAACTCCGGTTTGATCCGTTTCACGAAATACATGTCGATCATGCCCTT
>JAGQVN010000234.1 GCA_020437905.1 Flavobacteriales bacterium | reverse complement strand
CTTTTCCCGTGCTCAGCTCGACCGAATACAGGTCGTTCTCGCGCACGAATGCCGCATGGGAGCCATCCGGGCTCAACGAAGCCAAACGCTGTTTCGGTCCCTTCCGATCGCTCAAGGGCTGCACCTTGCGGCTCTCCAGATCAACGATGTAGTGATGTGCGTAGTAACTGTGCCGGTACAAGGGATCCACCTCGGTCTCGATCAGCACGAAGCGTTCATCCGGGCTGAAGCTGTATCCTTCGATGGCGATGGTATCACCCGTGCCCGGATCGACCACCTCCTCTCCGGACAGGACCGTGGCTACCCGTTCACCTGTTCGATACGCGTACTTGTCGATACGCGATACTCCATTTTCCTCCTCCAGCACCGTGTAGTGCTCCCCATCGTTCATGCTCTCCAGGCCACCCACGTATTCCATGGAGAACATGGGGCTGTACCATATCTGCTGGTTGGTGAGTGGCTGCTGGGCGGATAGATAGACCGACAGCACAAGGCTGAAGAGAGTGAGCGCGGACCGGTTCATGATCAGGTTCGATCGATACGACTTGGGTGCAAGGAAATGGAGCGAGGCAAGATAGCCAAGCACCTCGTTCCGTTGGCTGGTACTGTCCGTTGCGAACGGTCGGTCCCAGAGGTCGATCATCGCTCCACGAAATCCATGTCGCTGTGGAACGTCTCGTGGACCCGGGTAGTGGCCCAAAAGGCGGCACCCAACACAAGCACACCCACCACCAGCGCGGCTGTCACGTTCCCGAAACCGGGCACCACGAACTTGAAGGCGCTGGTCACAGGCCATACGCTTCCGCGCACGAAATTGGGGCTCGTGGTGGCCACCGTGCTGCGGATGTTGGTGCCGAACTGTTCGCTGCTAAGGGTGACGAACAGGACCCAATACCCGGACGCCACGCCCAATGCCAGGCACATCCAGTTGTAGGTCGCAATGCTCGCTCCGCGCATCCCGAACAGGAATGTCAGCATCAGTAAGGCATTCAGGACCAGGTACAGGTAAATGATCTTCTTTCTGCTGCTCGCCAATTGGCTCAACAGCGCGCTCAACAGGTCACCGATGCTGAGCCCGATATAGGCATACTTGATCGCCGCTCCATTGATCAACTTCGTTTCAGCTTCCGAAAGACCGCTGATGTCGATACCAAGCTCGGGCACGAAGACGTCCTGGCTCAGGTTCACCAGGACACCGATGACATACCATATGGGAACTCCGATCAGGATGCAGCTTAGGTACTTGATGGCCCGCGTCCGATCGCTGAACAGCAGGCGCACATCGCCGCGTCGAATTGTTCGGTCCTTGATCTTGGTGAAAAGGCCGCTCTCAAAGGCACCGATGCGCAGCACCAGCAACGCAATACCCATGAGCCCTCCCACGATATAGGCTACCTGCCAATCCATGAACGTCCTACCCGTAACGATGGAGAGCAGTCCTCCCAGGCGTTGTCCTTGGGCGACCACTTCCGCAGCGAAGACAGCGCCCATGGCACCGAAAACCACGACGATCATGGTTCCATAACCGCGTTTCTCCCTGGCCATGGTCTCGGTGACCAACGTGATGCCAGCCCCAAGTTCACCTGCCAGGCCGATCCCGGCAATGAACCGGACAATGGCATAGGAGGTCAGGTCGAAGGTGAAGGCATTGATGATGTTCGCTCCGCTGTACAGCAGGATACTGCCGAACAATACGGTGACCCTCCCTTTCTTATCCCCCCAGACACCCCATAGGATACCACCCACCAGCATGCCGAGCATTTGCACGTTGAACAGGTCGATGCCGATGTTCTTGATCCGTGGGTCGCCAGGTCCGAGGATGAACTCCAGGCTTTCCCGCTTGACCACATTGAAAAGGACCAGGTCGTAGATGTCCACGAAGTAGCCGAGGGCAGCCACGACCACCAGAAGCAAAGAACGTCGGTCCGCGATGAGGTTGTTCATGCGGAGGCCTGCCGATCTCGTTCAGGTCTTTCCGTTCGATCGATCGCCAATTCCTGCCCACACCGACGGCAGTAATTCGCGTCGGACCGATGGCCTGCGGTATGGCAGGTGGGGCACTCGACCCCAGGTTCTTCCAGTTTTGACATCTCCACCCCTACGATCCCAGTAGGAACAGCAATAATGGCATAACCCAATATCATGATGACCGACGCAATGAACTGTCCGAGCACGCTCTGGGGTGCGATGTCCCCATATCCCACCGTTGTCAACGTGACGATCGCCCAGTAGATGCTCCTCGGAATGCTGGTAAAGCCGGCTTCGGGGCTCTCCACGAGGTACATGATCGTTCCGAAGACAATGACGAGGGCCAGGACGGCGGACAGGAACACCAGGATCTTCCTGCGGCTGGCTGCCAGGGCACGCGCCAACGTACCGGCTTCACTGATGTACCGCACCAGTTTCAGTACCCTGAACACGCGCAGCAACCGCAACGTGCGCAGGACCATGAACCCATGAGCGCCGGGAAGGAATGCAGCGAGGTAGGTGGGAAGGATGCTCAGCAGGTCGATGACGCCGAAAAAGCTCTTCGCGTAGCGGATGGGTTTCTCCACGATCCAAAGCCGCAACAGATACTCCAACGTGAACAGGATGGTGAAGAACCACTCGAATATGTGCAGCAGCAGGCCGTAGCGTTCCCTCAGTTCCGCTACGCTTTCAAGCATCACGAAGACCACACTGATCACAATGGCCCAAAGCAGTACGACGTCGAACAGCTTGCCCAGCGGAGTGTCCGTGCCGAAGACGATCCGGTACAGCCAGCGTTTGAGCACCGTCACACGACCGTTGCCGTGGTCCATGGCGGAAAAGTAATGAAGGCCGGCCCGTTGGAACGCCCCGGGTCACGCTACCGGCACATCCAGCGTCGCACCGGTCTTATTCCAGCTCCCCGATCCCGTTCATCGTGCGTTCGGGACGAACCAAGGGTTCGCCCAGGGCTTGAGGGGCTGGGGCAGGTGGGAAGCGAGCTTCGCTATTGGCGGAGACCAGTTCGCCCGATCCCGTGTCCAATTCGTCGGCCCGGTTGGCGTACACCGACCATGTGAACGGGACGTTGCTGGTGCCGTTCAACAGTTCGACCACATCAAAGCCCTGGGCCGATTTGCCGGTGACGAACACCCCGTTGCTCGGTCCTTCCACCTGGACCATCACACGCAAGGCATGGTCCTCGTCGACGCGGATGTTCGCTGTGAACCTCGGGTCCAGGTCGATGCGTGCCTGCCCGTTCTCAAGCATGCCCTGGCCCATGTCCATAAGCAGGATCTCCGGCGCCTCCGGAGCGAACATGGTCGCCTTTCCTCCGGTGAGCGGATCGTCCACGATCGTGGACACGGTGCCTGTTCCGATGATCTTGTACCAGATGTTCCCTACACGATAGGAAACATAGGCGTACTGTGGCACCCCTCCCCCGACCCCGAGGAAGTACGCCGAGCCTTCATTGTTGATGTTCGCCGCGGAGTTCCGGAATGAGGCCATACCCATTTGCACCCCCGTGAATGCAGCACCACTTCCGGTCACCAAGGTCTGGGCGATCCCGGCTGCTTCACCCACGGCCGCCAGACCAGTGCCATTGGCCAGGACATGGTCCGCCCAAACGCCGATGCTGTTGCCATTCTGTGCATAACCGTAGACCCCGGCCCCAGGTCCCCCGGTGCTGTACCCGTTCACCGCGAAGTACCCTGCACCTGCATAGGCTGAGAAGACATCACCCACCACAGGCGCAACGTTGTTCACACTGATCTGACCGTTGCCAAGCAGGCGCATCCGCTCCAAACCGTTGGTGTACATCCGTACCGGTTGGTTGTTGTTGGATCCCAATCGCTCGGTCCCGGTCAGGGTATTGCCGGCCAGTGCCCAGTCGTCACTGAACTGACCGATGCGAACCCAGATCGTTCCATTGAAATACCAGAAAGCATCAGTGTTGGTCTCGTATACCAACAAACCCCTGGCCGGAGTGGCGATCAAGGCCCGTTCCCCG
>JAGQVN010000233.1 GCA_020437905.1 Flavobacteriales bacterium | reverse complement strand
TCAGGGAAAAGCCCGAGCAATGGGATCGTACACCACATGGCAGCGGTGATCCAAAGCACATCGATCAGCCCGGGGCCGATCCACATGGCCACGTTGGGGACCAGGGCCAGATCGATGAATTGGATGACATTGGCGCGGACCATCCGTTGCATGCCCCTCCAATAGCTGTAGATCAATGCATGCAGGACAAGGCCAACGATCAGCATGGCTATCGGAGGGATCAGGTCCATGCGTTCCGTCGTGCCGAAGAACAACAAGGAGACCGGACCCTTGAACGCCCAGAGGATGGTCACGAATACACCACCCGCCAACGTGACCGTGCGAAAGGCGGTGCGGAGCATGCCGACCCGCTCCTCGGCCGAAGTGCTCATGGCCACGAAGCGCACCACCGCCACGGCCATTCCCATGAGCACGAGCAAATGGAGGAACGTCACCGTTCGACGCACCACGGCGTAGACATCGAACCCATCCTCCGGCAGAAGGTGCGCAGCCAACCGGTAGACCAGGACGATCCCGACCAACACCCCGCCCTCAGCCAGGTACGTCAACAACTGATCCCGGCCCTGGGGGGTCTTGGTCCAGGCCTGGATGCGGTCCCACATACCGGCCGAAATTAGCGGTTGGCACCTCCCCCAACCGCTCCTTGGACATTACCGCCGTTCATCCTTATCCCGATCAGGCAGGACCCCTCACCCGCTAATTTCACGCAACAATAGGCCTGGTATGGAAAGCTATTTCATCTGGTACTGGTGGGCAGGGGCCGCGATCGTCATGATCATCGCTGAGATCTTCGTACCTGGGCTCTTCCTCCTATGCCTGGGTGTGGGGTGTGGAGGTGGTGCGGTGGCTGCGGCCCTGGGTGGAGGTCCCGGGATCCAATTGCTCACCTTCTCCGCTATCAGTCTCATGTGTTTCCTCACGCTCCGTCCCCTGCTCATGAAGAAGATGTGGAATGGAGAGCAGGTAAGGACCAACGTGGATGCCCTGGTGGGCCGAAGAGCGCGTGTGACACAGGACTTTGAACCCGGATTGCGCCTTGGTCGCGTAGCCATTGATGGTGATGATTGGCGCGCAGAATGCACGGTGGACCGCTCCCTCCGTTCCGGGGATGTGGTCCAAGTGGTTCGCGTGGAAAGCAACACCTTGATCGTAGAACCCCTTCAATCCGAACACTCATGAGCCCCGGCATCGTCATTCTCATTCTTCTCGCGTTCCTGGTCATTTTCGTCATTTCGAAAGGTGTTCGTGTTGTCCAGCAGAGCGAATCCATGGTGATCGAACGTTTCGGTCGCTATGCACGCACGCTCAATGCAGGCTTCAACATCATCATCCCCATCTATGAGAAGCCCCGGGAGATCATCACACGTTACGCACGTGAGATGCCCGATGGTCATAAGTACGTACAATTCCAGAAGAAGGGACGGATCGATCTGCGCGAGACCGTGTACGATTTTCCGAAGCAGAACGTCATCACCAAGGACAATGTGATGACGGAGATCAATGCCCTGCTCTACTTCCAGATCATGGACCCGGTCAAAGCGGTCTATGAGATCGAGAACCTGCCCCTGGCGATCGAGAAGCTGACCCAGACCACCTTGCGGAACGTGATCGGCGAACTGGATTTGGACGAGACGCTCACCAGCCGGGAGACCATCAATGCCAAGTTGCGCGGTATCCTGGACGAGGCGAGCAACAAATGGGGTGTCAAGGTGAACCGGGTCGAGTTGCAGGACATCAATCCTCCTCGCGACATCATTGAGGCCATGGAGAAGCAGATGCGGGCCGAACGGGATCGCCGGGCTGTGGTGATCGACGCAGAGGGCAGCAAACGGGCCGCGATCCTTCAGGCTGAAGGGGTCCAGCAGGCGCAGATCACGGAGGCAGAAGGCCAGAAACAATCACAGATCCTCGAGGCTGAAGGTGATGCTCAGGCACGGATCCGCAGGGCCCAGGCGGAAGCGGAGGCCATTCGGCTTGTCACGGAGGCCATCCATGGCACCAAGGCCGATCCTGCCACCTACCTCATCGCCATGAAGTACATCGAAACACTGAACAACATGGTCACCGAAGGCAACGACAACCGCACGGTGTTCATGCCGTACGAGGCCACCGGCTTGCTTAGCAGCATCGGTGGGATCCGTGAAATGCTGGACGTGACCAAGGTCGCAGGCAAGAGTTGAAGCACCGATCTGAACGGTAAAAAAGGGGAAGCAAAGTGCGCCCCTCTTGCCACGCACACGTATCAGTCTTCGATCTTGATGAACGGGATGGCCATAGCGGTGTCCCCGCGCAAGACGCGCACCACGTATGTTCCTGGACCCATATTCAGGTCCGATAGGGGGATGCTTCCGCTCGTGCGATCGGTCCGTTCGGTAAGGATGATCTTTCCGAGCACATCCACCAGTTCGATCCGGTCACCTGGCAGTAGTCCGGAAAGGAAGAGCTGATCCTCGGCTGGGTTCGGATATACGCTGACCTCCGATCCATGATCGTTCTCCGTCACGCTATTGGCACCGCTGGCCCACAAGGTGCCGTCACCTTCGAAGTCGAAGTCCGCCAAAGGACGCAATGGTGAAGCGTTCCAGAAGATGGTCCGATCGTTCTCCACATTGTGCATCTTCACCACATTCGCGAACGTGCCCAGGGCGGTGACCAATGTGCCGTAACCCGTATAGGCCCATGTCACGGTCTGCGTACCCAGGCCCTGAATGGTGAATTGGTCCATGAAGACATCGTTGTACATCATCGGGAATTCGATCATGCGATGTGGATCGGTATAGACCTCCTCATTGAACCCGCTCCCAATACCCTCTCCATGGAGTTCCAGGCTGTTCGTTGTCACGCTCCAGAGGGTATAGTAGGTCACGAACCCTGGAATGGTCGTGGTCATCGCCCAGTTGCTCATCGGGAATTGGGCCGCGACCGGTGTCGATGAGGTCGGACCGATCACGGCATCAGCCACGATCTGTGTGGTTGCCGAACTGATGTCCCAGGTCACATTGGCTCCATCCGCTCCGACCGAGGCGCCGAACACGGTGGCGGCCTGGACCGACGAGTTCTGCATGTTGGTGCTTGTCAGCACCGGTTGAGCGCATAAGTGACCGGACAGTACTAGCGCAGTGGAAGCGACCAGCGTAGTTGTTCTGTTCATGGGCTTTTTCGTGTTGGACAAAACTGATCCGACCGCGGTCCACCTCCAGGATCCACAAGTCACTGCAGCATGGTGCTACGGTTGCGTGGCACCTGTCGATCGGGCCACCAATTCCTCTACCCTGGCCAAAATGGCGCGTGCATCCTGAAGGGTATCGGTCAGCGTGGACGCGGATGACACGGCGTCCACATCCAAGCGTTCCTCACCACTGCCGGAAGTGCTCAAATAGATGATGTGCCTGGCGTTCCCGTGCTCCTCGCGAAAGGCCTTTGCGTTCGGCTCAGGCCTCCAGTACTCCCAGGTGTGCATCACCACAATGGCGTCCCACTGATCGGGGTCCACCTGTCCCAAGCTGCTCACATCGTTGATCGTGACCCGGACACCGCCTTTGGCCAGGCCCTTGGACAGCTCCCGGGTCACAGCACCCTTGTAGGCACTTCCTTGCGTCGCGATCAGGACCTCGGCCGAGGCTCCACCGGGGTCCAGCACCCGCTCAGTGACCTGGACCATCATGTGCGTGGCAGCGTACCAGGCGAGCCCGATGAGGATGGCCAAAAGGACCCCGGTGATGATGAGCAGTTCCTTCAGTTTCATGCCATAAAGTTGGGGATCCCG
>JAGQVN010000232.1 GCA_020437905.1 Flavobacteriales bacterium | reverse complement strand
ATACCACGCTCTATCCCTTGGACCTGGCGCTGGACCCTCGCATCCAGGGTACGGTCGTGGACCTGGGTTGCTATGAGTCCGGCATCAGTGTGGGGTTCCGACCAGATGCTGAAGAAGCGGCCGGTCTGTACTTCGACCCGATCGAAAAGGCACTGGTGGTGCGCGATCAGGAAAAGATGGTGTCCAGCGCGTTCCGCATCATTGACGGAACTGGGCGGCAGGTAGTTCAAGGCAGGGTCCGTTCGGCGCGCACTCCGCTTGACCTCACTCCGGGGGGTTACATGGCCTTGATGCAAGGAATGGCTCCCTTGCGCTTCGTGGTCGGTCGCTGAACCGCGCGTACCGGCTATTCCATCAGGAACTCCTCTGGGTTCCATCCCAGCCGTACCAATAGATCGACCACGTGCTGGGTGAATTCAGCGTTCATCCCACCGGCCGTGCAACAATGACCGCTGCTGCCCCTGCATAGGCAATCGCCCTGGCGCTGTTGGCGGAGCGGAAAACTGGCGTACAGGTTGTGCGTGAACAAGTTCATCTCGACCTTCTCCTTGATCGTGCCCTTCCAGTAGTAGAGCACCTCCACATCGGGGACCGGTGTAACGGCTTGGGAAGAACCATAGGAAGCCTTGGAGCGGATCCAAGCATCGATTTCGCGGGCATCGGAAGGGGAGAGCCGAACGCTGCGCGTCACCTCGAAGCGGTCATCGATCGGCCTGCCGGGCAGGGGTGGTTCGAAGCGATGGTCGATCACCGTGCGCACCACCAGGCTGTCGTAACCAGGAAGGGCACGCATCGGCTGCTGTGCGCGAACGGTCATGGCAGCAGCCAAAAGCCAGGTCGTAATGAACACGAACGAAACAGGGATGTGTCCCGTCATCTTCAGCTCCCCGCAAATGGGCTTCCGAACAGACCGACGGCCAGTTCGGCCCAAACGACGAGCAGCGCGAGCAGAACAAGTGACACCATCAGCAGGCGATGGCTGCGCTTCTGGAAGCGGGTCAGGATGTGGTCGATCAGCAGGCCTGCGCCGCCCAGCAGGATGGCTGCCACAAGGAAGTCGAAGGCGCTCCAATCGACCTCATCCGTGAATTGCATGGCGATGGCCGGGATGATCAGCATCGTTACAGATATCAGGAGCAACAACTTCCTTCGCATGGTCAGCAGCTTGTTGAGACTTCCGAACACCATGAGCTCAACGCAAAGAAAGGTGCAACATTGTTTCAAATGGGTCCCACGTGGATATTGGGTCCCGACAGAGTTCTCCTTAAAGCCGCAGCAATCGCTTCGATAGTTTCCCAAGTGACAATCCTTGCCCTAGGATGCTGAACACCACCACGACGTAGGTCACCGCAAGCAGGAATTCACGTTCCATGGCGACAGGCAGGCTCAGGGCCAGCGCGATGGAAATGCCGCCCCGCAATCCCCCCCAGGTCATGAGCGTGGCCGTGTGGGGCAGGAACTCCAGCCGTTTGGCGAAGAGGCGCACCGGCACAATCAGCGAGAGGTAGCGTGCGGCCAGCACCAGCACGATGGCCAGCCCCCCGGCCAGCAGCACCTTCGTGGTAAAGTCCACGATCAGCAGCTCCAGGCCGATAAGCACGAAGAGCAGCGCGTTCAGCAGCACGTCCACCAGGTGCCAGAACTTGTCCACGAACTCCTCTGTGCGGTCGCTCATGCTCAGGCCGCGCAGGCGTTCGTTGCCCACGATCAGGCCGGCCACCACGATGGCCAGTGGACCGCTGAGGTGCAGCAGGTGT
>JAGQVN010000231.1 GCA_020437905.1 Flavobacteriales bacterium | reverse complement strand
TATCCGTTCATTATGCCTGCGTGGAAAAATTGGATCAAGGCGGCCTTGTTCTTAATGTCGCTCGCCGGCTACCTGTTGATACAATTAGTGATCCGTGAACAAGCCGTGATCTTTGAAATTCATTCAGTCATTCTCAGTTGGCTTTCGATCTCAAACATTGTGTTCAGCTTCATTTGTCTCGGGATCTGGGGAACCTACTTCAACTTCGCGGTTTACCGGACCGAGGAAAAGTTGGATGCCGAGCACGCGAAGTCTGAGCGCTTGCTACTGAACATCCTTCCTGCACCGATCGCCGCTCGCCTGAAGGAGGAAGGTTCTGTGATATCCGATAGATTCCCGGAAGCCTCCATCCTTTTCGCTGATCTGGTCGGTTTCACAAGGTTTTCGGAGCAAATGCCGCCTCACGAACTGGTTGCAGTGCTGAACACATACTTCACTGCATTCGATGCACTGGCTGAGCGACACGGTTTGGAAAAGATCAAAACTATAGGTGACGCCTATATGGTGGCAGCTGGCGTCCCGAATCCGGATCCGGACCATGCGAGGAAGATCTGTGCGTTCGCATTGGAATTGCTCGATGCGTTGCAACGCATCAACCGCGAACTGGGCCATTCATTGGAGTTGCGTATTGGTGTCCATTGTGGGCCGGTCGCGGCCGGGGTCATTGGTACCCGCAAGTTCGCTTACGACCTATGGGGCGATACAGTGAACACCGCTTCGCGTATGGAGTCGCATGGAATAGGCAGCCGGGTCCAGACCACCGAGCGCATTTACCTTGCCTGCCGCGACCGTTTTACGTTTGAGGAGCGCGGAATGGTTGAGGTGAAGGGCAAGGGGTCCATGCGAACATATTTTCTCAATGGAGCCGTGTAGCAAGTTCGTCACCTATAAGGCCGGTGAAGACCAACCATCCAAGCTTCTTGGAAGAAATGTTAGCTTGAACCTGTGTTTGGCGGGCCTGGCACGAAAGCGACCTTCGCTTGCTCCTTTGATCCCGGTGTCCCGGAAGCCCTTGCTGAGCTCGAATGCAGCATAGCGATCTCGACGTATCAGGCCGGGAAGTTGATCTTCATCAGCCCGAACGGCAAAGGGGGCTTAGTTCAACTTACGAGGACCTTTCAAAAACCCATGGGCTTTGCGATCTCGAACGATCGCCTGGTACTGGCCTGTGAGAAGGAGGTACTCCAGTTCTCCAATTCACGCAGTCTTGCTCAGCATTTCCCCAGGCGACCTGGTTGGTACGATGCACTGTACATGCCTCGGGCTACCTATCACACCGGAGCCCTGGACCTGCATGATGTGTCGATAGGTGGGACCGGAACGATCCATGCGGTGAACACGGCGTTCAACTGCATCGTCCAGATCACGTCAGACTACAGTTTCATTCCTATCTGGAAGCCACCGTTCACCGTCCAACTTCAGGGCGACGACCAGTGTCACTTGAACGGCATGGCCATGTCCGATGGGGTGCCTCGGTTCGCTACAGCGTTCGGTACAGGGAATAAGCCGAAAAGCTGGCGTGACACCATACCTGGGTCCGGCGTATTGATGGACGTTCAAAATGATGAGATCCTTTTGGAGGGTCTGGGCATGCCTCATTCTCCGCGTTTGTTTCACGGCAGGCTCTTTCTGCTCTTGTCCGCAACTGGTCAGGTGCTCGAAGTGGACGTGACCGACGGCTCCGTCCAGGAGATCGTTCGCTTGGACGGGTTCGTGCGGGGGATGGCCATATACCGGGATCATATGTTCGTTGGTCGTTCAGCATTGCGAAATGCCTCAAGTTCATTCGAAAGACTGAACCTGAAAGAAGCTATCCCGTTTGCAGCCATCTCGATCATTGACCTGCGATCCGGTCGGGTCGTAGGGAACATCAGCTATCAGGACTCGGTCGAGGAGATCTACGATGTACAAGTGCTACCAGGCATCCTTCGGCCCAACATCATGAACACCATCGGGGACGAACATCGAAAGGGAATCACCACACCGGACCGGACATTCTGGTCCAGCGATCCACCAGAACCTAAACCAAGACCATGATGAAAAAGATCACACGCTACCACGCTCGGCTCCATCGCGAGATCAAAGGATTGGGAAGACGGATCGATCGGCTGAGAAAAGAACCAGCCCAGACACATCTCATGCGATCATTGGAGCTCAAGTTCATGCGAAAATGGTCCCGGGTCAGCTTAGGTTCACGCCGCCAATTGCTCCTGAACAGCTGTGTAGCAGCAGCTCTTGTCCTCTGTCTGGGGTCCGTTTCAGGACAGTGCTTCCAGCCATGGGTGCAGGAGCCTTTCGGGATG